>NZ_JBHTBW010000062.1:0-144816 GCF_042665195.1 Laceyella putida | reverse complement strand
TTATGAAAAACGGGCGGTTTATTTTTGTGCTGCCATTACCTTGATTTCCTTGATCATGTGGCTCAATTAATCATTCACCAGACACGCCCTAGTCGAATCATACTTCCCTTCCCATCAGGAGGAACGAATGGAACACATCAAAACACATGGATTTAAACTCGCATGGATGCAACTACTCGGCATGATTGTCTTTGGCGCGATTTACGCAGGAATTTCTTTGGCGTTTTCCCTGCTCATGGTTGCTGTGGGCGCATCTGAAAGCCTATTCGCCGATCCCCTTGAAGATCCTGCGCAATTGGGTTCTGGCACCCTCATCGCGAGCATCATCGCCTACTTGTGCATGTTTCTCGCACAGCTGGTCGTCGGCGCGATGTCAACAGGCGCTTCTTATGGAGCCGGCATCGAAGCGGTATTTCAAAACCGCTCATCGTTAGACCTATATTTTCATCATGCGTTTCACCATATCAAGCGCTTGACTTTCCTGACGCTCATCGTCTCGGCGTTATTCATCCCCGCCGTCATGATCGCGGCCATCATTTTCATTGTATTTGCCGAAAGCGCACCCGATCTGGAAGCAGTCGGTTTGGGACTGTTCATTTTTATCCTGGCTCTCTATGCGTTGTTTGTCTATGCCGTGACGATATTTGCTCCCATCATGATCATTAAGGAGAAAAGCACAGCGTGGCAATCCGTCAAACAATCGACCAAATTGTGGAAACGCGCATTTGGCAAATCGTTTGTCACCGTCTTGACGGCTGCCGTGACAGCCTTGGGCATCATTCTGGGATATGGACTCATCCTGCTGATCCTGGCGGTGATTATGGGCGTCTCCTTCGAAAGCGGCATGAGTGGACTGGGCACCATGTCCGTCATCTTCTTGGTGATTTTCGGGATTTTCTTTTTCATCTTTGTCGGACCATTTGCCGGCGTCAGCGCCAATCTCATTCTGGCCAGCCGTTATAAAGACCATCTGCGCCCCGTCTTGTTCCCGGAACAATACCAAGCGGCAGGGGAAGATCAGGCAAGCCATGCGTCGGCAACACCGGTTGCCCCGACCGAAGATGAAATGATTCAAACATCCGAACCAAGCGATATGCCACAAGGGGAAGAAACCGACACACCCTCTGCCGATGACGAGCGGACACCCCCAAAAATGTAAAAAGGCCTTGGCGTTAAGCCAGGCCTTTTGCTTGCTTACAGGTATTCTTTCACCCAAGCGATCAATTGTTCTTTTGGTTGGACGCCAACGGCTTTGCTCACCGCTTCCCCGTTTTTGAAAAGAATCATAGTGGGAATGGACATGACACCAAATTGGCCAGCCGTTTCGGGACTGTTATCCACGTTTACTTTTGCCACTTTGGCTTGATCGCCGATTTCCGCTTCCACCTCTTCCAGGATGGGAGCCAATTGACGGCATGGGCCGCACCACGGAGCCCAGAAATCCACCAAGAAAACACCCGCATCCGGGCTTTGTACTTCTTTATTGAATGTTTGATCCGTAAGTTCCACGATAGCCACGGTCAAACCCTCCTTTTCCGCAACCTTTGATAAACACTTTCCTGCATATGTAACAGGCTCTTTGTTAGTATACCACTTCACATAAAAAGTTCCAAGTATTTCGGGTCGCGAAATAGAAAAAGAGCACGGTTACGTGCCCTTCTTTCCCCTTCTTACGACCTTTTAAACAGCTTAGGCTTGGTTCTGCAGAAGTTTTTTCAGTTCTTCGGTCAACAGCGGCACGACTTCGAACAAATCTCCGACGATTCCATAATCGGCCACCTGGAAAATCGGCGCTTCGGGATCTTTATTGATCGCGACGATCACTTTGGAGTTGGACATCCCCGCCAAGTGTTGGATCGCACCGGAAATGCCACACGCGATGTAAAGATCCGGGGTGACGACTTTCCCCGTCTGCCCGATCTGCAAAGCATAGTCGCAGTAACCGGAATCACACGCCCCGCGGGATGCGCCGACGGCTCCGCCCAACACGTTGGCCAACTCATACAGCGGCTTGAATCCGTCTTCGCTTTTCACACCCCGTCCACCGGAGATGATGACACGCGCTTCGGTCAGGTCAACCCCATCAGTGGATTTCTTCACCATCTCTTTGACTAAGGTGCGCAAAGAATCCGGCGCAAACGTCACCGAAATTTCTTCCACGTCCGCTTGACGGGACGCATCAGGCTCTCCGACGGGAATATTGTTGGGACGCAGGGTCGCAAAGACAGTTCCTTCGGTAAACACTTTCTTGACGAATGCTTTTCCAGCATAAATCGGACGGGTAAAGACGATTTTGTCGCCTTCCACCTCTACTTGTGTGCAATCGGAGACGAGTCCCAACCCGAGACGGGCAGCCAAACGCGGGCTGACATCCTTGCCCACAGCCGTATGGCCGGTCAAGATCACATCGGGATTCACTTCTTCGATCACCTTTTTATAGGCTTGAAAATAAGCATCGGTGGTATATTGATCCAATTCTTTATTTAATGCGATGACCACCTTGTCCGCACCATGCTCGACAAGGGGGCCCACCAAGTCTTTGGCGCCCGATCCCAACACAGCTGCCGTGACTGCTCCTCCCGCCGCCACCTTGCGTGCCGCTGCCAGCGCTTCCAAGCTAACATTGCGGAGTTTGCCCTCACGAACATCAGCTAGTACCAATACATGTTTGCTCATGCTACGCTCCTCCTCGCCGTTAGATCACTTTGGCTTCCGAATGTAATAATTGCACCAGTTCTTTCACTTGATCGGGGATCTCTCCTTGCAGAACTTTTCCCGCTTGCTTCTTCGGCGGCAAGAAGATTTCAGTCGTCTCCGTTTTGGCTTTGATTTCATCTTCGTCCAAGTCGAGATCATCTAGCTCCAAGCGAGTAAGCGGTTTCTTTTTCGCTTTCATGATCCCGGGCAGGGATGGATATCGCGGGTCATTCAAACCTTGTTGCGCTGTCACCAAGAGAGGCAATTTGGCTTCAATCACCTCTAAGTCCCCTTCGACATCTTTCTCCACCGTCACTTGATCTCCATCCACTTCCAGTTTCACAATGGTGGAGACATGGGGGATTTCCAACAGTTCTGCCAAACGCGGACCCACTTGGGCGGAACCGTCATCCACCGCCATGTAACCGCAGAGAATGATATCAAATTCCAGATCTTCTTCCTGAATCGTCGCATGCAGAATTTGGGCAACGGTATGTTCATCCACTTCCTCGCCCAAGTCCTCGATATCGACGATCACCCCTTTGTCCGCCCCCATCGCCATCGCGGTCCGCAGGGCCTGTTCCGCGCGCTCCGGTCCGATGGTCAGCACCGTCACTTCGCCACCGTGCTTCTCTTTCAAGCGAATCGCTTCTTCCACAGCGTACTCATCATAAGGGTTGATGACGAATTCCACCCCCTCTTCACTGATGCGGCCATTTTCAATCGTGATGCGCTCTTCGGTGTCAAACGTTTGTTTCAAACATACGAGGATATTCATGCGGCTTCCCTCCTAAGCGTCTGCATCCATCTGGTGATAATTACCCATCCCATAGACAAATAAGCGATGCAATGCATCTACTTGGTCCAGCAACCGGTACTTGTGATCATTCATGATCCAAGATGTGACGGTTTCGTCCAACGTGCCGAAAATCATTTTGCGGGTGATCCGCACATCGAGATCAGGGCGAAACACACCTTCTCGCATTCCGTTTTCCACGATGCCGTCAATCACATCCAAGTACCGTTTGAGAATCTCCCCAATCCCTTTGCGCACCTCGGGATTGGACTGTCTCAGTTCGATCTGTGTCACAATCGCCAGCTTATGATCCCTTTCCAAATGCTCAAAATGCAAACGAATCAGTTTGTATAATTGGTCCACTGCTGAATTGACTTGAGCCATTTCCTCTTCTACCCGGCTGATAAATGTTCCCATCTTCTCACTGAATAAGGAGATGAGCACGTCATCTTTATTTTCGAAGTAGAGATAAATGGTACCATCCGCCACCTTGGCTTCACGGGCAATTTTGGACACCTGAGCATTATGATAGCCATATTCGGCGATCACACGAACAGCCGCTTCAATGATCGCTTCATACTTTTCTCCAGTCCGTTTAGCCATGGTCATGTTCCTCTCTGCCTTATCGCTGAATGACTATTCATTCAATTCTAAGTGTAGTATGTTATTATTTAATTGTCAATGTATTTTTATACTTTTGCCATTGCCTAACTCGCAACAGCTCTCCATTATGCTCCCTCGTTCTGTTTTTTTTGTAGTTCCTCATCTAATAATACCCTTCTTAACACTTTTCCCACGATCGATTTCGGCAGTTCTTCCCGAAACTCCACCAGACGCGGAATCTTGTAGCTGGCTAAACGCTCTCGGCAAAACTTCTCTATCTCTTCCTTCGACACTTTTTGTCCTTCTTTCAGCACAATATATGCTTTGACCGTTTCCCCGCGGTAAGGATCGGGAACGCCGACGACAACCGCTTCTTGGACCGCTGGATGCTCAAACAGCACTTCTTCCACATCGCGCGGATAAATGTTAAAGCCTCCGGCGATGATCATATCTTTTTTGCGGTCAATGATATAAAAGTAGCCATCTTCGTCCATCTTCCCGATATCCCCTGTGGACAACCAACCGTCAACCAACACTTTGGCCGTCTCTTCCGGGCGTTTCCAATATCCCTTCATCACTTGCGGACCTTTCACTTGCAATTCACCCACTTGACCAGGCGGCAAGACCTCTCCGGTATCCAGGTCAACGATGCGGGCCTCGGTATCCGGCCACGGCAAACCGATCGTCCCGCTTTTGGACCGCTCCCAGATCAAGTTGGAATGGGTAACGGGGGAAGATTCGGTCATTCCATACCCTTCGACCAACAGCCCCCCGGTTAACTCTTCAAATCGCTCTTGCACTTCAATCGGCAGCGGAGCTGAACCGCTCAAGCAAGCGCTGATGGAAGATAGGTCATACCGTTTAATGTCCGGATGGTTGATCAAGCCCACATACATCGTGGGTGCGCCCGGGAAATACGTCGGCCGATGCTCGACAATCAATTTCAATATCAAATCGCGGTCAAACTTCGGCACCAAAATCATGGTCGCCGCCAAGCGCACCGCAAAATTCATCACCACGGTCATCCCATACACATGGAAAAATGGAAGGGCTCCCAAGATGGAATCTGTCCCCCGCTGCGCTTTATATATCCAAGCCTCCGCTTGGCAACAATTCACAACCAGATTGCGATGGGTTAACATCGCCCCCTTGGCGAGCCCGGTCGTCCCTCCTGTATATTGCAATAAGGCCAGATCATCCCCTGACTTATACGGGGCTTCCATCGGACTTGCCGAGGCCTGGGACAATAACTTTTTCAACCGATAAACGCCGGGGTCCTCCGGAATCTCCACATGGGTGTTCTCAAAGCGGTTTTTCAGTTGAAATAGCCATTTTTTCGGAAACGGCAGATAATCCCCAATACTTGTAATGATCACATGCTTCAGTTTTGTTTGCGCTTTCACTTCATTGACTCGTGAATACACCATATCCAGGCAAATGAGCGTCTCGACATCCGCGTCGCTTAACTGGTGCTCTAACTCCCGCTTCATGTAAAGCGGGTTGATTTGCACCACGACGCCACCCGCAAACAACACGGCATAGTAAGCGATTACAGCCTGTGGGGAGTTGGGCAACATGATGCCGACCCGCTCTCCTCTCTCTACCCCCAGTGACTTCAGAGCGTGTGCAAGGCGGTAAGAAGCTTCTAACACCTGGCGATACGTCATCCGTTTCCCTAAGAATACAATCGCATCACGTTCTGGATAATCGCGGGCGGCATCCACCAAAAACTGTGTCAAAGGAACGTCTGGGTAATTCAGGTGATGGGGAACTTGTGGCGGATAATGTTTAAGCCACACTTTTTCCGTATCAGCCATCGGAACTCCTCCTCTTTCTGACTGAGCAGTCATTCATCATGTTGATATGAGTTTTTAGAATTAACTTTATGATCACTATAAATTATTTTATCGGATTTTTCCTCATTTTAAAATACGTATAAAAAAATCCCTGTGTAATTTTCACAGAGATTCTGTTCGGCGATCTGGATCTTGCGGCGATAAAACGCGTGGACGTTTCGTCTTGTTGGGCATGGGTGTACGCACGAGCACATCCCACAGCGCTTTGCCGTTAAAGGGAACCAACAGCCACAGATAAGGTGTTTGCAACACTTCGATACGCATGCCAAATAAACCAAAACAGGATGCCTGCCACAAAACCAATCCACCCAAACAACGCGGTCATCAACAAGAAAAAGACCCGCGACAATTTGTTGGCCAAGCCCAATTCATAGCTGGGCGAAGCAAAAGTGCCAATCGCTGAAATGGCCACATACAGGATGACCTCCGAGGTGAACAGCCCCACTTGCACCGCCGTTTCACCCAACAAAATCCCCGCAACCAGCCCCATGGCCGTAGCCAACGGTGAGGGGTGTGGATCGAAGCCATCCGCAAAACTTCCACCCCGATATCCGCAATCACAATCTGAAAAAAGAGAGGAAGCGCCGCCTCCTTCTTCGGCCCGATAAAGTGAAGTTCCGGTGGAAAAATCTCAGGATGAGTGGCAATCAAGTACCAAATGGGCAACAAAAACAGCGAAGCCGCCAACGCCAATAACCGTACCCACCGCAAAAAAGCCCCCACAACAGGCTGTTGGCGGTATTCCTCCGCGTGTTGCACATGGTGAAAAAACGTGATCGGAGTGATCATCACACTCGGCGAAGTGTCCACATAGATCAACACGTGCCCTTCCAAGAGGTGCACCGCCGCAACATCGGGCCGCTCGGTGTAACGAACCATTGGATAAGGATTCCAATACCGTTTAAACAAGTATTCTTCCAAACTTTTTTTCGCCATGGGCAAACTATCCGTTTTCACCTTATTTATGGCCCGCCGCACTTCTTCCACGACTTGGGGGTCTGGGATCACGCAAATGACGCCGCGTTAACGACGTATTAAAGACGATGGTCTCCACAAAGCCGTCGCGCGCTCCCCTGACCACCCGTTCGATGTCAGGCTCTTCCGGACCGCGGGCGGGATAAGTGCGCGCATCGATGATCAACGCCTTCGCTTCGCCATCCACCAACAATACGGAGGGACCCGACATGATCGCGCTCACTGCCTTTTCCATCTCATCCGTCGTCTCAACCTCAATATAGGCGATCTCCGTGTTCACCAGCTTTTCAATCGCATCCGTTCTGAGTTCCTTTGGACCCAACTGGGACATATGCTCCATGATCCGGTTGAGGATATCGTCTTTGGCAAAACCGTCCACAAAATAAAGCGCACACGCCTTGCCACCATATTCGAGACGGCGGCAAATCATGTCGAAGCTTTCGTTTACACCCAGGATCTCATTCAACCGTCGCACATTCGTTTCCAAGTCATCCGCTAATTTGGCGGTTTGCCACCAAGGCTGCTGTTGTTGTTTGCTCATGGGCACCACCTAACTTGATCTGATGCTACCATTATGATCAAAAACCAAGACGAACAAACAGAAAGGCAGCCTTTCAGGAAAATGACAAACCCTAGAGGAGGAAGGTTTTTGCCTGTACCCTGTGGGTGAAAGCGTAGTGACCGGGAGCATTGAATCAAGCGAAGTGCCGAACGGAGGAAGAGCGGGCGACGGAGCGACTTCCCGATAAAGCGACCAAGGAACGAAGACTCAAATATCGACTCCGGAATCTCTTTGTCAGAAAACTCAAGGGAACCTCTCTTCCCTGTCTCACACGTTTTGACCCGGGCCCATTCCTTAGCAAAACCTCAGCTGATCTGACCGCACTTTTCATCTCCCACCCTTTCGCCTAAAATGAAAAAAGTTAGGTAAAGATACCGTTAACGCAATGACAAAGGAGCAATCATATGAAATACGATGTCATCGTGATCGGAGGAGGGCCGGCCGGGCTGATGGCAAGCGCTTCTGCCGGGATGCACGGCGCCAAGGTCCTGCTGTTGGACAAGGGTGAAAAACTGGGCAAAAAACTGGCCATTTCCGGGGGAGGCCGGTGCAACGTGACCAATATCAAGGAAATAGATGAGCTCATCAAAAACATCCCCGGGAATGGCCGCTTTTTATACAGCGTTTTCTCGGTCTTCAATAATCGGGACCTCATGCATTTCTTCGAAGACCTTGGCGTGAAGTTGAAAGAAGAAGACAATGGCCGCATGTTCCCCGTCACCGACAGCGCCAAAACGGTTGTCCAAGCCTTGATTAAAAAGGTGAAGGCTGTCGGCACAGAGATTCGCGTAAATACGCCGGTCAAACGCGTCCTGTATGAGAATGGCAGAGTCGCAGGTGTGGCATGCCATACGGGGGAAGTCTTTCACGCTCCCGCCGTGATCTTGGCGGCAGGTGGGAAAGCGGCTTCCCATACCGGTTCAACCGGAGATGGTTACCCATGGGCAGAAGAAGCCGGCCATACGGTGACCGAACTGTTTCCCACCGAAGTGCCGCTCACTTCGGCTGAGCCACTGATCAAAAGCAAAGCGTTGCAAGGCCTCTCCTTGCGCGATGTCACGCTTTGCGTGTTGAACCCCAAGGGAAAAAAAATCATCGAGCATCGCGGCGACATGATCTTTACCCACTTTGGCCTCTCCGGCCCCATCGCGCTTCGTTGCAGTCAGTTCGTGGTTAAAGAGCTGAAGAAAGGGGGAATCCGTTCGGTGCCGGTGGCCATCGACCTGTATCCGGACCAGAAGCTGAACGCTTTGGAAGAGGTTTGGTGGAAAGAAATGAAGGGCAACCCCAAGAAAACGGTGCGCAACAGCTTAAAAGGGCGAGTGCCCGAGCGACTGATCCCTGTCATGATGGAGCGGGCCGAGATGGCGGACGATCTCATCGGCTCCCATCTCTCACGTGAACAACTGCACCGTCTCTGTCAAGAAGTGAAGCAATTCACCCTGCAAGTGAACGGAACCTTGCCCCTGGAAAAAGCGTTTGTGACTGGCGGCGGTGTGCATGTAAAGGAGATCAATCCCAAAACCATGCAATCGAAGCTGATGAAAGGACTCTATTTTTGCGGCGAGATTTTGGACATTCATGGTTATACGGGTGGGTATAACATTACCGCCGCTTCTTGCACAGGCTTTGTGGCGGGGAAAAGCGCGGCGGAACAAGTCAAAGGCTTGGGCTGACAAGCAAGGTTCTGTGCGCAACACAGAACCTTGCCCGATAAAAACCCCGCGCATAAGCGGCCATAGTCCAGCTTTTCGCGGTTGATGCGACGGTTAATGCCGGATTCTTTCAGCACTACTTTTGGAGATATGATTGATAACCGCATCAAACTTCAGGTCAAAATCATTCACAAGGGCTTGCACATCCGACCAATCCCCCAGCTCCGGGTTGATCCGGCGATAGTCCACCACCGAGAACCCATCATCGAAAGTATATGGATAAAAGGGAAGAATGCGGACGGAAGTAATCATCCCTTTTAAATACCAGTTTAAAAATTGACGGAAGGTTTGCAGGGGGTCTTTGATAGAAACCCCGAAGGTGATCAACATCACATCATCTTCCGTAACCCACGGTTTCACCGCAGGGGCGCGGTTAGCCTATTTTTCGGGCAAGGACTCGACTTTCGTTAGGACTTCAGTGCTGTTTTCACCATACAAAAGCTGAAGTTTATCCCGTAAGCGCTTCTTCTTGTCATCATCCATCTTGAACTGGGCCATTTTTATCCTCCCGTGCCTCTGGATCTATTTTAATAATCGAACAATATTCTCTACAGCTTGAAAAAGAAATTCTTTTCCCGCAGCCAACGCTTCTTCAAGTGCGCACGGCTTTGGGATAATGCTGTTCGCTGACAGCAACCCTTGCGCATAGAGAGACTCATATCCCGGCAATACAGTGCCCGCAAACGCGATGACCGGAACCCCGCTCTGGTTGGCCCGCTTGACAATGCCCGCGATCACCTTGCCATCTGGGGTCTGATCATCAATCTTTCCTTCACCCGTCAGCACATAATCCGCATCCCTCACCTGCTCGTCAAAGGAAAGTAGATCCAACACCAGATCGATCCCCGGTACCAGGCTGCCCCCACACAAGAGTAGCGCGGCCCCAAGCCCTCCCGCAGCGCCCGCGCCCGGAACATCATGGAGGGAGAGGCCTGTCGCTTGGAACGCGACATTGGCCATATGAGTCAAGTTGTCATCCAATTGTTGCAACATGTCCGGGGTTGCCCCTTTTTGCGGGCCAAACACATAGCTCGCGCCGCGCGGTCCCACCAACGGGTTGGTTACATCGCAGGCGATTTTTATGTTCGTTTGAGCCAGCCGGGGATCGATGTGACTCAAATCGATTTGAGCGATCTTGCCCAAGCTACCTCCCCCAAAGGGAATGTCTTTTTGCCGGGCATCCAACACCTTCGCACCAAGGGCTTGCAACATGCCGATCCCGCCGTCGTTGGTGGCGCTTCCCCCAATCGTGACAATCAGGGTCTCGGGCTGATGCGCGAGCGCGGCCTGCATTAATTCCCCGGTGCCGTAAGTGGTCGTGCAGAGCGGATTGCGCTCGTCGGGGGGAACCAGATGAAGTCCACTCGCTTGCGCCATCTCGACGACACCTGTTTTTCCATCGCCCAGAATGCCATACTTGGCTACGACCGACCCGCCCAACGGACCGGTCACCTCGGTCTCATAAACCCTGCCATGGGTCGTCTCAACCAACACGTCGAGGGTTCCCTCCCCCCCATCGGCAACCGGCAGCAGAACGGTCCCCGCATCGGGGAAAACCCGCAACACGGCTTGTTGCATGGTGAGCGCCGCCTCTTTTGCGGTCATGCATTCCTTAAATGAATCAGGTGCCAGCAAAAACTTCATGTTATATCCCCAACCTTCCATAAGTATCATTTGAACACAGGGCTTGCGTCATCGCTTTCACCCCGTGGCAGAGAAAAGAATGAAGCAATGGTGATTTGTTGATCCAAAGAGAATGGCTCATCGTTTGCACAAAAACGGATTGGATTGAAAAAATTCAACCAATCCTCACCAAATTTTTCAACCCAATTTGGCCATGCAACTTTTGATATAGTGAACCGATTGCCGGTATGCTTCCGCTTCATTTTCTCCCCGCACACGGCATTCAAAAGCCTTTTTTTGGCTATCTCTTTAATTGGAGCCATGATGAAACAACCCACCCATCTTCAAAAACGTTTTTGGCGATATCCAACAATGCATACAATCACCAAAAAATAACATACTAAAATGACTGAATTATTCCCATATGAGGAGGGCAAGGGATTTCCCAATCACCATGAGCACATTGAATTGGACTTTATTGATCATCTTCATCACCATTCCGTTGGTGGCCATCGCTTGGTGGCAATTCAAAACGAGCAAAGCCAAAAACAAAAAGTGATGAGCCAATGGAAAGAGGAGGGCGATAGCCTCTCCTCCGACCATGGTGAGAATATCGTTGGGGACATGCCCACGTACCTGCCGATAAATCCGGAAAGCGTTTACAATCGCTATTCTTTATTCTCATTTACCTTTTCATTCTCCCTAAAATAAATGGATCTTACAATTCCGCAAAAATCAACAAAACGAATGTTAAAAAACTTAAACAAACCGTCATCTTTCTATGAATCAATCTGAAAAATAGTGAATTTTAAATATAATCATTCAAACTGTGCTAAAATAAAGAAAGAGCCATCCGGTAGGCTCTCACATCATGCCAAGGAGGGTTTCCTTTGTTCAAAATCTTGCGTCAACTACTGCTCGTCGGACTCCTCGCCTGTTCTGTCATATTCCCATTGCAAACCGGGGCGGCCACACCCGTACAGCAATCGGTAAGCACCGAATCCTGGCCAGTCGTTACGATTACCGGCACCATCCAGTCCCTGCCTGGTTATGATTCAGACTATGAGCATCAATACGCACTGATCAGCAATGTTCGTCTCGTCAGCGGTTCCGTTTCCGTGCCAAGCAAAATTTTCGCCTCGATTCGCATCGATGAGCAAGGAACGGAAGGCTCTCTTCCCCTGCGCGTGGGTTCCTCCATCCAGATCAAAGGCGAATTCATCCCTGAAGATGAAGCATACAAAACGCCCGAAAACTGCTGTTATGCGGTCATCCATTTTACGCATGACCCTGTCGGCTATGTATACTACAATGGGGTGTATTATCGTTGACCAATCCCCCTCTGCAAACACAGGGAATTCTTGGACAATCCCTTCTACCGTAAAGTAATGTGCCAAGCCGAACCTGGATCAACATGAGTTTATAAACTGATCTCCAAGCGAGGATTGGGCATCTCATTCCCATTCACTAAACCTGTTCTGCGGCATATGCGTGACGCCGGCGAGCAGGTTTTTTCTTTTTTTATCCATAGCATTGCAAGCGCCTCCCGTCCGGTGCATGGAATGGGATACCCGTTCTCCGGCAGAAAACCCCACTTCCCCACAAACGCATCGCTGAGAGTAAAACCGCTTCACAACGTAACATTGTTATGTTACACTGATGATGAAGGAGGGAGCCGCGATGGAGAAGGAGCTTATTTCCAAAAAAGATCTGCTTGAACTGACTGGCATATCCTACGGTCAACTGTACCGTTGGAAGCGTAAAAACCTTATTCCCGAAGAGTGGTTTATCCGCAAGTCCACCTATACAGGGCAGGAAACCTTTTTTCCCAAAGAACAAATTCTAGACCGCGTGGAAAAGATCAAGAGTATGAAAGACGATCTCTCGCTTGATGAGATCGCGGACATGTTCTCCACTGTCCCCACCACAACGACGTTGGCGGCCCATGAATTAATCAAACGTAACATTGTTTCGGAAGCTTCCCTTCAATTGTATACACAACAGTTTGCGGAAAAGAACGTTTTCACTTTCAAAGAAGCCTTGCATGTGTACATCCTGGATAAGCTGCTTTCCAAGGGAGAAATCAGCTTGGAGGAAGGAAAAGCCCTCCTTCAGGTTTTGCGTGATCATTACGAGAAGGTAGAGCAATCGGGCGGCCAATTGGTTTTCATCCGCAAGATGGGCGTCACTTCTTTCATCCTTGCACAACCTGGTGAAATCTACTTTGAAGATAGCGTACGGGTTGTCGTCACCTTAAATCTACTTACTTGCATTGAAGAATGTAAAATGAAATGGCATGGAGGCGAGGCACATGGATAAAGAAAAACGCCGCGATTTGACCATCTCCGGCTCTGGGAGCGCCGCGGGCGGGTTGTATGATCGCTTAAGCATCAATGGCGAAGGACGCATCCATGGCGATGTTGATTGCATCAGCATAAAGGCTTATGGGGTAACGACGTTTGCCGGCAACGTCAAAGCCGAACGATTTGATATCGCCGGTGAAACGACAATCAAGGGAAAAGTGGAAGTCGAAGAGATGAAAGTAAAAGGGCAAGCACACGTCTACGGGTATGTGATCTGCGAAGAACTGAAAGTGATGGGAGCCACCACCATTGAAGGCAATTTAACGAGTGAGGAAATTGAGATCAAAGGCGCCACCACCATCAAAGGGGATTGTGAAGCGGAAGATTTTCAAGCCCGGGGGGGCTTTACCATTGATGGTCTGCTAAACGCCGGCCATATCCATGTGCGGCTTTACGGCAAATGCCAAGCGAAAGAGATCGGCGGTGAAACGATCCGCATTGAAAAAGACGGCCTGGATTTCTCCCTTTTCAAATGGCTCAAATCCATCCTCCACTACACCAATGAACTGGTTGCGGATACGATTGAAGGCGATGACATCTATCTGGAAAACACGAAAGCCAAAGTGGTGCGCGGCAACAATGTCATCATCGGCTCAGGTTGCCAAATCGATCTCGTTGAGTACAAAGACCAATTTGAGCAAAAAGAGGATACGGTCGTGAAAGAGCACAAAAAAGTATAACGATTCCCATGAACCTCGCATCCGCTGTAACATTCACAGCGGATGATTTCATTTATGGAGCCCACCCACATAACCCCCACATCACTTTTTAACGAATTTTTAAATACAGCCATATTAGAGGAAAAATACACTCATAATGACATTTTTTTAATTTCTTATTTTAAATTATATAAACTTTGCGATTTTTTTTGAAAAAATGCTAGACAAATCAATATCAAAAAAATAAGATAAAAGCAAAGAGGTGATCATGGTGAACGTGAGCGATTTAAAGACATTGGGCGAGGCCTTGCGGAAGATTCGAAAAGAAAAAGGCCTGCGCTTAAAAGACATGGAAGATGAACATATCTCTTTCGCCACCATCAGCAGCATTGAACGGGGCATTCCAACGGTCAAGCCCCAGAATCGCGAATATTATTGTCGCAAGCTCGGATTTAATGTTGAGGACATCCCTCAGTTGATTCATCGTGAACAACGGGAATTTCAGCATTTGGAAAACTTGCTCTTTCTCATTGAAACGTGCATCAATCTCGATTGTGACGGCGCATTGGAGCGGCTCCGCTTTCTGCAAAAACATACGAAAGGCGGATATATGGATATTATCCTTTATCTTAAAGGATTGTGTTACGTTAAGAAAAACAATCTGAAAACGGCGGAGAAATTCTTCCTCCAATCCATAGAACATATCAATGCTAAGCAATTCATATCGCAAAATAATATTAAAGCCGCTTGTTATAAGGAATTAGGTCGTATCTATTACCAACGGGACAACTCTCTCCAACAGGCGCTCGACTTCACCAATAAAGGGTTGTCCGCTTTCAATGAAAATGCCGATCGCCAAGAAATCAAGCATTTCTTGATGATCGACAAAGTATATTTCTTGGAAAAAGCAATATCGCATCGATGAAGCCTTGCAAACCCTTGATGAGTTATGGGGCTCGATCCAAGACATCAACATCTTGGAAGTGAAGCTGAACATGTATGAATTGAAAGCGACACTCCTCAATCAAAAGAAAAAGTACGAAAAAGCGTTGCAATTTGCCAAAGAGGGATTATTTATCGCCCGTGAAAACGGGAGCCACGAAAAAGGGGTTGAACTGCTTACCGTTTGGGGGAACATTCTGCAAAACGCAAATGATTACATGACAGCGGAAAATTGCTATAACCTCGCCCTGCGCCTTGAAGGCAAGCTGAAGGACAAAAAGTATGTGTTGGTTTCCACCCATACACAACTGGGCAAACTCTACAGCAAAATGAAAAAATGGGATCAATCTTACGAACACTTGACCACAGCCGTCGCCAAAGGGAGAAAGTACAATGATGCCCATCGTTTTTGCGAATCATTGGTGGCGCTGGGAGATTACTATCTAGAAACCGGAAAGCATCAAGAAGCAATTCAACCGTATGATGAGGCGTTGACGATCACCAATCAGTATTCTTTCCTGCGGTTGAAAGAACGCATCCTGCTCAACCTGTCAGAATGTTGGAAGAATATCGGCAATCACGAGAAGTACATCTCGCTCCTTGTCGAGTTGCAATCAGAGCTTCGTCTGCGCGAACAAAACGTTGCCCAGGCATAAACTCTACAAACCGGGGATTTCTTTGGCCAACGGCAAAATATGGCCACGCTTCCCATACGCTACAATGCGCAAGTATTCGCCATACACCACCGCTCGATGCGCGGCTACTTGCGACCATCCCCAGGCCGTAACGGGGAGTTTGTTGATGGTGGTCAGCGAGGGATAAGCCTCGATCACCATCTCATCCGGCAGATATTTCTTCAAGGTGCGGTACTGTCTGCCAACGGCAAACGACTTGCTGACAAACAAGAGGGACGATAACCCGTTCACATTAATCTTTCGCAATCCGAACAATACGTTTTCCAGCGAATTGGTCGATTGATCTTCCCAATCCATCAAGTGCAAGGGGACGCCCCACTCAACCAACTTATCGCGAATCACTTGCGCTTCTGGCGTTGTCCCATAGGTCCAGCCAGCATGTCGAATCGCATTGGCCTTGTATCCCCCGGTGATCATGATGCGCTTGACTATTCCTTGATGATAAGCGCGGGCGGCCGTGGCCCATATTTCTGGATGCGAACTTCCAAAGACAAACAAAAGATCATATTGCGGCAAGGTTCGTTTGGCCAGATGGCGCATGAAGGTGATTTCCGTCAACGCTTGCACTTGTGCCGAATTAAGCGGAGGAACATCGGGAAATTTCGGAATGCCCATCTCTTTGCCTCCTTCAACAAGGCTGGTCTATCCACCCAGCCTTTTTCCCTGCTTCCCTCCCCTTCAAACCCCGCCTTCCCATGCAGGGTATTCTTCCGTTTTATGATATAATTGCCTGTATCGATGGTTTGAGGAGGACAATCATGGTTTCACTGCCTGAAGATTTCCTGAAGCAGATGCGAACATTGCTTAAGGATGAATACGAAGCGTTTATCCATACATATGAAGAGGCACCTACCCGCAGTCTGCGGGTCAATACACTCAAACTGCCTCCAGCGGAGTTGGCTGAGCGTGTTTCCTTTCATCTGCAACCGATTCCCTGGTGCCAGGAAGCCTTTTATTATGATCATGAACAAGACCGACCTGGCAAACATGTCTATCATGCGGCGGGTCTCTATTATATCCAAGATGCGAGTGCGATGTCGCCGGCTGAAGCCCTTGAGCCACAACCGGGTGAAACGATTTTGGATCTCTGCGCGGCTCCCGGTGGGAAAACCACACAAATTGCGGCAAAGATGCAGGGCCAAGGGCTTCTCGTCGCCAATGAAATCGATGGCAAACGGATCAAAGCGCTGGTGGAGAATCTGGAACGGTGCGGTGTCACCAATGCCGTGGTCCTAAATGAAAACCCCTTGCGGTTGACGGAGCGGTTTGCCGGATTTTTTGACCGCATTTTGATTGACGCCCCGTGTTCGGGGGAAGGGATGTTTCGCAAAGACAGGGATGCGCGTGAACGTTGGAGCTTGCGCGCAACGGAAAAATGCGCCGACCTTCAGTTGGAAATTGTAACCGCCGCCGCCCCCATGTTGCGGCCTGGCGGACGTCTGGTCTACTCCACCTGCACGTTCAACCCGCAAGAAAATGAGGGGGTGCTCGTCCGTTTTCTTGCCGAGCATCCCGAGTTCCGTCTCATTCCGGTACCCCAGTTGGCCCATTATCAACCCGGACATCCCGAATGGACGCACACCGCTAACCCCGAACTGAGCAAGACGGCCCGTCTCTGGCCACATCGCTTGCGGGGTGAAGGCCATTTTGTCGCCGTATTGGAAAAAGACGTTTTGGCAGAGGGAACCAAACAACGCCCCGGCAGATTTCCTTCCATCCATGCTCAAGCTAAAACGCTCTGGCAGCAATTTGTCAATGAGACATACCGTAAACCCGAGCTTTTTCATGGCCAATTAACCCTGTATGGCGAGCATCTCTATCTCGTTCCGGACGAATTACCGTCGTTAAAAGGACTAAAAGTAGAGCGTCCCGGCCGATATTTGGGTCAAGTCAAAAAGAGCCATTTTGTCCCCGCCCATGCGTTGGCCTTATCCGCTTGGCCGGAACAGGTGAAACAAACGGTGGATTTCAGCGCGGACGATCCCGGGCTATTGCTTTATCTGCAAGGTGAAGCGCTTCCCGTTTCACTTAATAAAGGATGGACCTTGGTTACCGTTGATGGATTTGCACTGGGCTGGGGAAAAGTGTCGGGAGGACTCTTAAAAAATCACTATCCGAAATGGTTGCGTTGGGATAAGCATTAAGTTTGGCGCAATAAGCATAAAAGAGACACCGCACAGAAAATGGTGTCTCTTTTACTTTCCCATATTCACGCACTCAATCGCGTCACTTCCGGCTGACTCGCATCCTTCTCCGTTCGCCGCGCTGTCCAGTATAACAGCGCGGAACTTGCCACAAAAAGCAAGGTGAATAGAAACATGCCCCGATAACCGAACCAGGCTGCAATGATGCCCAGCAGGAAAGAGCCAACCCCGATGCCCAAATCAGCGGCGATAAAGAACGTAGCCGTAGCCGCTCCGCGCCGCGCCGCCGGCACACGCGAAATGACAAGCGCCTGCAGGCAAGGCTGGATACTTCCATAACCGGCACCGATCAGCGCCCCCGCCGCATAGAACAACCCCTTGTCTTCGGCCAAGGCCATGCAGATCAAACCGATGACATAGGCGATAACACTTGGATAAACGACATAATCCGGTCCTTTGCGATCGAAAAGGCGCCCCGAGAAGAGCCGGGCGATCACCAAGGCCAAGGCATAACAAAAATAAAAGCCGCCGGCCATATCGGCATCGCCCAACTCGGCCGCATAAAGGGAAATAAACGAAACAATGCCGCCAAATACCATGGCAAAGCCAATGATAGGCATGGAATAGTAAAACGCTTGGCGCTCGATCATCTTGGCCCAGTCAGTGAAACGCGGTTGCATCCGTGGTGACTGCGCGGTGTCCTTGGGGAACTTCACCAACATGATCAACAACAGGCTGACCAGGACTAAGAGGCCGCAAAAGAAAAAGAGCCATTGATAAGACAAGGCGTGAATCACCATCAGGCCAAAAGCGGGGCCGACGACCATCGCCAGCATGTTGGAGGTTCCGAAATACCCCAATCCTTCCCCCCGTTTGGCGGATGGGATAATATCAGTCACAACGGCGCCCAAGGCGGTAGTGGCTATTCCGAACATCCCTCCATGCAATATCCGTATCACCAATAACAACGCAAAACTCATCGCGGCAAAATAGCTGAACGTCGCTAGCAAATACAAACAAATCGTCCATAATACAATCTTTCTTCTATCCAATTGATCGACCAGCAATCCACCGTAAGGCCGCATCAGAACCGAAGCAATCGTAAACATCCCGACAATCAAACCCACTTGCCCTTCTTGCGCTTTCAATTCATCAACCGCATAAACGGGCAAGGTTGACAACAACACAAAAAATCCGGCAAACAAGAAAAAGTTCGCCAGACAAATCAGGATAAAGTCCTTCGTCCACAATTTCGTCCTCATCGTCGCTTTTCCTCCACCTGTCCCAAGATCCACCTGCTATTATATTTCGCGAAACGAAATAAATTCAATGAGACAAATTTGGTAAAAAAGCGCTCTCATTCGCATCGGTCAAGCTGACAATTGCATATGCTTCATCATAGGCACTCGGAGGTGATTTCATTTGACAAAAGAAGAAAAATACCCAATACATCCCAAATATCTGCCATATACGCAAGTGGCCATGGGCATGATTCAGCCGGAATGGATCTTCATGAGTCACTTTTTTGAAGATGAGGAAGAAGAGCAACCTGAAGCGGTTTGCCTTTCCGCCATCCCCACCGCATCTCCGGCAACGGTGATGGACAAAAAAGAAACAGAAATCCAAATCCATTTTCACGCCCGCCAAGAGCATAAATAAACTCCCTCACTTCGATGCTTCCGGAGTGAGGGAGTTTTGCGTGCATGGTTATCCCGCCGCCAAAAGAAACCAACTCAACCTGATCCGCTTTTCTCCCTCCCTTCATCCACCGCATCGCGCAACACAAAAAAACCGCCTCTCCCCAAGCGGAGAAACGGTTTTCGTAACCATTATTGATTCACAGTGATGCCACGGGCGGTCCAAATACGCTCAATCTCTGCTTGATGCGCGCCTCCATACAAAACCTGGTCAGCCGCGAGCAAGGATTGCAAGCCTTCTTGGAAACCCGATTCCGGAGTTAACGACCAGTGGGATTGCAAGATGATTTTGGTAGCCACACCCCGTCCAAACGCCCCCTCCATCTCATACAACCCTTGTGACCAAATCTCGCCATCCGCATGCACTTCGCCAACCCAATCCGCCGAGTACACTTTGTTGTTATCCAAGCGGCGCAAACACGTGGGATTTTCCGTATCATACCGGGTGCGTCCCACTCGGCCACATAGTCAATAGACCGCAAAAAAGTGTACGAACAGATCGGTTCAACAAGTTCCCACTTCCTTCTCTCCCAAAGATGGTCTAACAACCACTATTCTATTGATAAAATTGATAATCACCTATATTTCTCTTCTTAATTTTCTACTCTTTCAATCAACGTTGCCGTCGCCATCCCATGCCCGATGCAGATCACCATCAAGCCATAACGGCCCTGGATTCGCTCCAATTCCTGCACCAACGTCGTCATCAGCTTGATCCCTGTCGCGCCCAGCGGATGGCCTAATGCAATCGCCCCTCCATTCACATTTACCTTCGCCAGGTCTGCGCCCAGTGTCTTCTGCCAGGCCAATACAACCGGCGCAAACGCTTCATTGATCTCAACGCGGTCAATTTGTTCCAACGTTAGGCCCGTTTTGTCCAGGATCTTCCTCGTGGCTGGAATCACTCCATCCAGCATGAGCGTGGGGTCCGATCCCACCACCACTTGCGCGATGATGCGCGCTCGGGCCCGCAACCCCAACTGCCGGGCTGTTTGCGCTTCCATAAGCAAAATCGCCGCCGCCCCATCACTCATCTGGCTGGAGTTGCCTGCGGTGATGATGCCATCCGGCACGAAAACCGGCTTCAACTGGGCCAACTTTTCCAATGAGGTGTCTTGGCGCGGCCCTTCGTCCTGCATCACGTTTATTTCTTTGCCGTCGCTGTCGTGACCGGTGATGGGCATGAGTTCACGGGAGAAGCGGCCCGCTTTCGTCGCGTTTATTGCTCGCTGGTGGCTTTGATACGCATAGTGGTCACACGCCTCCCGGGAGATTCCATATTTGTCGGCAATGCGCTCCGCCGACACCCCTTGATGAATAAACTCAAACCGTTCCTGCAAAGCCGCGGGAATCGTCTGCTCATTCCCATCACTTCCGATGGGAACCCGCGTCATGCTTTCCACCCCGGCGGCCAGAGCGATATCCATCGTTCCCGCCTGGATCGCTTGGGCGGCAAAGTGCAAAGCTTGTTGTCCCGAGCCGCACATGCGATTAATCTGCACGGCGGGGACATGAACCGGGAACCCCGCCCGCAATGCCGCCAACCGGCCAATATTCAAACCTTGTTCCTCGATCGGTGTCACACATCCCATCACAATGTCTTCCACTTTTCCCTTCTCCACCCCAGCCCGCTTCATCACTTCATCGAGGGCACTCGCGGCCAACTCGACGGGATGCCAGCGACGCAACACGCCATTGCGTTTTCCCACGGGGGTCCGCACCCCTTCCACAATCACCACTTCCCGCATCAAACCACCTCATCTCCCCTCATAGTCATAAAACCCTTTGCCGCTTTTGCGTCCCAGATGGCCCGCTTCCACGAGTTTGCGCAATATTTGGGGAGCGCGAAACCGTTCCCCATACGCTTCCAGCAAACCCTCGCTGGCGAAGAGCAACGTATCCAGTCCAATATAATCGGCCAATTCGAGCGGGCCCATTGGGTAATTGAGTCCCAGGCGCACCGCTTTGTCAATATCCTCTTTTGTGGCGATCCCTTCTTCGTAAATGCGCATGCATTCCATCAAGTGTGCCGCAATGGCCCTGGTGGTGACAAAGCCTTGCCGGTCTTTTACCAACACCGTCTCTTTGCCGATCTCCCGAGCCACTTGGACCACTCGCTCTACCGTCTCTGCCGACGTGGTGATACCCTGTACCAGTTCAATCAACTTCATGACGGGAGCGGGATTGAACCAATGCATGCCAAGCACTTTATCAGGGCGCCCGGTCGCGGCGGCCAAGGCCGTTACACTTAACTCAGACGTATTGGTAGCCAAGATGGTCTCCGCATCGCACAATTGGTCACATTCATGCAACACTCGCTTCTTTATTTCCAGATTCTCCGGCACCGCTTCGATCACCAATTGACAACCCTTTATCGCGTCCGGCAATCGGCAAGTGGTTGTCACTCGCGTCCATGCCGTGGCGCTTTCCGCTTCCGACAGCTTCCCCGCTTTGACAAAGCGGGCCAAACTGGCTTGAATCTCACGTTTGGCCTGTTCTATCGCGCCAGGGGCAACATCATGCAAAGTGACCGCCTTCCCACCCATCGCGCACGCTTGGGCAATTCCCCTACCCATCAACCCCGCACCCACCACCGCAATCCGCTGTACCGTCATATGCATGCTCCCCTTTCTTCTTGGTCAAACCAACACCTTTATTTCATTATATAGTACATTCCGCATTTTCAATCATCTGGCGGCGTGTGATAGAGAAAAGATTGTAGACAGCATAAAAAAAGCGCTTGAGCGAAAGAGGAACGGCCTTTCCGCCAGCCGCTCCCCCTCTCAACCCCATCACTTTGTCCTGTTGAGCTTATGTTTTTCCGTCTCTTCTTTTTTCTTTTGCTTAATCCACAAGTCGCGTTTGATTTTCAAGTACCGTTTCATCTCGCCAACAAAGTGATACAAAGCGGCACGTGTCTCAAATTCCTCCCGTGTCTGCGGGAGCGGGGACGCCTTAAACCGATCGCTCATCTGTTCCAGCTCTTCCAGATAATATGACGCCGTATTTCCCGGATGCACCGCATTGGCCAATCTGTCGAGAAAATCGCCAATCAACTTCCCTTGCTGGCAACACTGATCCAATGAAGAGACACTTGGCGCAATCCGCTCAAGGATCTCAAATTGCCGTTCCCTCATCTCAAAGTACCGATAATAATACGCACAATCATAAGGCGCCACATTTTCTATATCCCGCAAAGCCAACGATTTGGCCTCTTTTAACAACCGCGCCGTCTCGGTTATCTCTTTTCCGTCCCAATGTTGGTTTCCTTCACGGAGATAAGCGGCAAACTCGTGCAAAATGGTCCGGAAATTGGCTTCGATTTTTGCCTGGCTCTCTTTTAATTTCCTTTCATTGCTTGGCATGTGCCAATTGGCCAACATCGCCATCCCGATTCCGATGACCAGCAGAAGAATCTCGTTGAGCACAATCGCGAGGGAAACGTGTTTCAGTAAATACAGATGCAAAATGATGACCGTCGCGGAAATGATGCCATCGGTCGCATTCAGTTTCACGCACAGGGGAATAAAGGCCAACAACACCAAAGCCAAGGCCCAGGCATGGTAACCGATCAACTCAAAAATAATCGTGGAAGTAGCCATTCCCAGCGCAAACCCGACTATCCGTTCCCATGCGGTTTGGTACGATTTCTTTTTTGTCGTTTTAATGCACAAAATGGTAATAATCGCGGCGGAACTGTAAAATTGCAAACCCAACCACTGGGCAATGGCCAACGATAATGTCGTTCCAACTGCGGTCTTTACTGTCCGATATCCGATCTTCATGATTCCTCACTCTAATTCTTTTTGTCATAGTATCATTATATTACAACAGAATGATCGCCAATAATCAATTCCTCACTTTTTTTGGTTAACGGATGATCGCCGAATCCAATTTGATTTGAAAATATTCCCTACAGACAGACAATTTGATATGATAATAATTGGTTGAATTGTTACGTAAGGAGCGGATGAGCATGAGCACAACCATCACCACGGCACCAGCCAAGAAATCATATTATCGCTTACTACAAGCGAGCTATCAACGAGCCGAACAAATCCTGCATGAGATCTCCCTTCATCCCCAGCAATATCATCCAGCAAAAAAACAAGAAATGATGGCTTATATGAACCAATTAAAAAGAGAGATGAGAAAGTTTCATATAGACGAATAAAGTTAAAGGCCCATCAAGGCCTTTTTTCTTTGCGGTTGTAAAATATACACATCATACCTCTAACCAAATTTTTTATTTTCCATGTCTTATTTTAAAACTCGTTCGTTACCCAAGTATTTCTATGCACTTTATCGATTTACATTACTTAAGTCAAACTAAACACGCATATTGACCATATCATTCCACAACTTCTAAATTGAATCAAAATAATACCATTTATTAGAAACAAAAATATTATTATTTTTTTATGTTTATAGGGAGGAAATCTTAATCAATTAACGAAAAGATAATATAGTCAAACATGAAAGGAGGGGCTGAAATAATATTCCCCGCCTGTTCATTTCAATCATGACGAACCACCTTTTTTGTTCTCTTCCTATTTGCTTCTTTTCTCTTATCATCTGGTTTGCTGCCGACAGCCATTCCAACCTTACGCATTCCAATCCTGTGTTCATTCATTCGATGATGAACGGCCGGGAAGCTTTGACAAAATCCTGCTGTTGATTGTCTCAAGAAAGGTTGACGTTGTCTGTGAAAACGAAGATTTCGTTTGCTTCTTCCCTCGTTTGACTGGCAAGTATAGTTCCCTCAGCAACCTTGTTTTCGGTTAGCCCCAAAAGCGTATATGCACTTGAGCATCCGATCCCACCTGGCTTATGACGAAATCTCGATGGATGTAACCATTCCATATCTAAACCACTTACCCAACCAGCACTTATGCTTCCTTGAGCGGGAATTCCATGGTATTCGGCACGCACAGGGCATGGCCGCCGTCAAGTGCTGTGGGCCTTTGCCGCACACGGACGGTTGACGAGACACCGCAAAGCTCCACCATCAAAACCATAATCGTTGGAATCATGCAAACTTTAAAAAGGCGAATCCACTCCTAAAGGAGGATATTTCATGAAAAAGAGCGTTTCCCTGCTGGCTTCATTTGCATTGTTTGCCAGTGTCGCCCTGCCGTCGGCCATCTTCGCCGAAGAAGTGGACAGCAAAGCCGGCAAGCTGTATGCGCCCGGTGAAGTCGTGGTGAAATACAAAGACACCGCCTCCGCCAGCGCCGTCCAATCGGCTCGCGCCAAAGCAAACGGGCAAGTTGTGGAGAAAAACAGCAAATTGGACTTTGAAGTCGTCAAGGTGAAAGGCTCTGTTGAAGAGACGGTAGCCAAACTGAAAAAAGACCCAAACGTCGAGTACGCTGAGCCAAACTTCTATGTCCATGCCGACTATACGCCAAACGACCCCTACTTCAGCAGCCAGCAATGGGGGCCACAAAAAATCCAAGCTCCGCAAGCATGGGATATCGCTGACGGCACAGGCGCGAAAATCGCCATTGTCGACACCGGGGTGCAATCCAACCATCCCGACTTGGCCGGCAAAGTGGTGGGCGGCTGGGACTTCGTTGACAATGACGCCACTCCACAAGACGGTAACGGACATGGCACCCACTGCGCGGGTATCGCCGCCGCGGTGACCAACAACGGCACGGGGATCGCGGGTACCGCCCCGAAAGCTTCCATCCTGGCAGTACGCGTGCTCGACAACAGCGGCAGCGGCACCTGGACAGCCGTGGCAAACGGAATCACTTACGCGGCTGATCAAGGGGCCGACGTCATCAGCTTAAGCTTGGGCGGCACTTCCGGCGCCACCGGTTTGCAAGATGCGGTCAACTACGCTTGGAACAAAGGCTCCGTTGTTGTGGCGGCTGCCGGCAACGCCGGAACCTCCGCTCCTAACTATCCGGCTTACTACTCCAATGCGATCGCAGTCGCTTCTACGACTTCCAGCGATACCAAATCTTCCTTCTCTTCTTATGGCACTTGGGTAGAGGTTGCCGCTCCAGGCTCCAGCATTTACTCCACATACCCAACCAGCAGTTATGCTTCCTTGAGCGGAACCTCCATGGCGACGCCTCACGTTGCCGGGGTAGCGGGCCTGTTGGCTTCGCAGGGACGTAGCGCTTCCAATATCCGCGCGGCCATTGAAAACACCGCTGACCAAATCAGCGGCACCGGAACATACTGGACAAAAGGACGCGTCAACGCTTATAAAGCCGTGCAATATTAAGGGACCATAACCACTGACCACACCCGCGGGTGTGGTCCATTTCATATTTGCCATTCACATCCCCGCAAGTAAGACCAGTATTTGAAGGATCTTGTCAAAAACCAATGCAAAAGGAGGATTCTCATGATCCCAAAACGCTTCATGATGTTTGCCATCCTGCTTTTGATCTTCTCCCTCCCCACCCTCGCCTTTGCCCAACCAGCCAAGCAAACCAGTTTTGCCCCAGACCAACTGATCGTCAAGTTTAAAGAAAGCGCTTCCATACAGACAAAAGCAAATATCCACCAACAAAACGACGCCAAAGTGCTGAAACGGAACGAAAAGCTAGGGTTTGAAGTGATCCAGTTCAAAGGGAAATCCGTCTCCGAGATGATGAACAAATACAAAAAGCTCCCCCAGGTGGAATATGTGGAGCCCAACTATATTGCCCACGCGCTCGCCGCTCCCAATGACCCTTACTACCCGCAACAATGGGGCTTGCAAAAAATCGGCGGCCCTTTTACAGGGACCGAGAATAGCGTCAAATTGGCCGTCATCGATACGGGCGTGCTAGCAGACCACCCCGATCTCTCCGGAAAAGTGATCCAAGGATGGGATTTTGTCGATGACGACAGCGTCTCGCAAGACGGCAATGGCCATGGCACGGCGATGGCGGGAATCGCGGCAGCCAATATAAACAACGGAATCGGCGTTGCCGGCACGACGAACACGGCGCAAATCCTTGCCATTCGCGTATTGAACGACAGCGGCAGCGGCACATTTGCCGATATCGCCAGCGGCATCTCCTATGCGGCTGACCAAGGCGCCAAAGTGATCAACTTAAGCTTGGGCGGTTCCACCAGCAGCATCGCACTGGAAACCGCGGTGAACTACGCCTGGAGCAAAGGCGCTGTTCTCGTGGCGGCGGCGGGAAGCTCCGCCAGCACCACACCGAGCTATCCCGCCTATTACACCAATGTCATCGCCGTGGCTTGCACAGACCAAAATGACAACAAATGCTCTTTCTCTTCCTACGGCAACTGGATTGATGTTGGCGCACCCGGCGTCAATATCATTACCACCTACCTTGGCGGCGCATACCAAACCTTATCTGGCGTTTCCATGTCCACCGCATTCGTAAGCGGGGCCGCCGCTTATTTGGCGAGCCAGGGCAAGACCAACACCCAAATCCGCTACGCCATTGAAGACCAATGTCCCGTTCCCGTACCGGGTCAGTCTTTTGGCCGTTTGCGCATCATCTGCCCTTAAAAAAGAGTCAAAAGCCTAGCGTCGTTTACCCTACGCTAGGCTTTCGCTGTTAAGCATTTATCATAAACCAAATGACTCCGACCAGAAAAAAGAGCAGGGCCACAGTCCCCAAAATCGGCGGTAAATACTTCATACTTTCCCTCCGTCACAACCGTCTTTGCTTCTAGCGCAGTTCGACGACGGTCACTCCCGATCCACCTTCGCCATGTGCCCCCAATCGATAGGACTTGACACTGCGATGACGGCGCAAAAACTCCTGAACGCCTGTGCGCAACGCGCCTGTCCCTTTGCCGTGGATCAAGGAGATTTGTTTGTAACCGGCTAGAATGGCCTTATCCAAATATTGGTCAATCTCCATCAATGCTTCTTCCACCAACTTGCCTCGCAAATCCAACTCCGGTTTGACATCGGATGTGGACCGTTTAACCGTTGAATGACTCTTCGGCATCTGCTTTTGATTTGACTCCGCTTGCTTCTCCAGTTGATCACGATGCACTTTCATTTTCAGGAAACCAATTTGCACTTGATACTCGTGATTGCCCAGATCTTCCACGACGCTCCCTTTTTGGTTGACGGTTAAGACAAGCACTTCGTCCCCCACTTTGATCTTCTGTGGTTTGGCCGAGCGGGTCGCCGTCTTCTTCGACAACTCCATTTCCGGAATGGATGCGTCTAATCGCTTTTTCGCCTCGATCAGCTGGTGTTCCTTCAACTCCTGTGGGCGCAATTTCGCCCATTCCCTTAATTCTTTCAACACTTCTTCCGCTTCCCGCTGCGCTTTGGCAACGATATCCCGCGCTTCTCGCCGCGCTTTGTCTTTGACGTGCCTCTTTTCTTCTTCCCACTCATCCAACTGGCGGCGCAAATCGCGGGCCAGTTCTTCCGCTTCATGCCGCAGCGATTCCGCTTGCTTGCGCTCTTCTTCAGCCCATTTGCGTTCAGTGGTCAAGCTGGCAATCATTTCTTCCAACTTGTTTTCTTCAATGGATATGTGCTGTTTGGCCGTTTCAATAATCGAGGCGGGCAAGCCAAGGCGACTGGAAATCGCAAACGCATTGCTTCGTCCCGGCACCCCGATCAATAACCGGTAAGTGGGGCGCAACGTTTCCACATCAAATTCCACACTGGCGTTGATCGCTTGCGGATGCGTGTGCGCAAATAATTTCAGCTCGCTGTAGTGAGTGGTGGCGACCACCATGGAACCAAGTTCAATCACGTGTTCCAAGATCGCCATCGCGAGCGCCGCCCCTTCTGTGGGATCGGTTCCCGCCCCCAACTCGTCGAACAGGACCAGGCTCGCTTCATCCAGATGTTGCAATATCTGAATGATGTTGGTGAGATGGCCTGAGAAAGTGCTCAAGCTTTGTTCAATGCTTTGCTCATCCCCAATATCCGCAAATACCCCGCTGAAGATCGGCATCACGCTTTCTTCCTGCGCGGGAATCGGCAACCCCGATTGCGTCATCAAAGCGAGCAAACCAATGGTTTTCAACGTGACCGTCTTCCCGCCGGTGTTGGGGCCGGTGATGATGACCGCTCGGTACCGTTTCCCCATTTCCACGTCGATCGGCACGACTTCTTCCCGAGGGATCAGCGGGTGGCGCGCTTGCTTCAACATTAACACGCGGTCTTCCGCGATCGCCGGGCACACGCCTTTGACCCGGTAACCATAACGGGCCCGGGCAACGATAAAATCAAGCTCTGCCAAAAGCGCGATGTTCCGGCTTAACTCCTCCGCCATCACTTGGACTTTGCCCGTCAACAGGCTTAAAATCCGTTCTACTTCCCTTTCCTCGGACAGCTCCAATTCCCGCAGACGATTTCCCAACTGCACCACGGCTTCCGGTTCGATGAACAGAGTGGCTCCCGAAGAGGATTGATCATGCACAATGCCGCCAAATTGCCCCCGATATTCCTGCTTGACCGGAATCACGTACCGGTCGAAGCGTTGCGTGATCAACGGTTCTTGCATCATTTTGGTATAGTGGGAACTGCGCAACATTTGATTCAACGTTTGCTGGATTTGTTGCCTTACGGCATCCATCTGCTGGCGAATGCGGCGCAACTCCGTACTGGCTTGATCTTTGACCACAGCATGCTCGTCGATACAAGCAAAAATCTCTTCTTCAAGTTGATCCAGACTTTCAATTTGTTCCGTCAGTTCACGCAACCGCGGCAACGCCGCTGTTTCCACCTCAAGTTGGCGCAGGTGGGACTTTACCTTGCGCCCGCCGGAAATCGTTGTCGCGATATCGAGACATTCCGCCTCATTCAGAATGCCTCCCATCTTGGCCCGACGGATGGCGGTCCGTATATCGCGAATGCCCCCAAAAGGAACATCGCCTTTTAAGCGCAACAAATCCATCCCTTCGCTCGTTTCCGCAAGGCGCCGTTCCACTTCCTCACGCACGGCAGTCGGTTGCAAATGATCTATTTTTTCCTTTCCCAAAACCGTCGCGGCTTGTTCTTTGACTATTTCTTTCACACGATTAAATTCCAGTGATTTCAGCGTCCATTGCTCCACGCCGACAACTCCTCTATCAATAAAATCCTCTACCTATTATAGCATGTTCGGACAAAAGGAAACATCGAGCCTTGACCACAGGCTCGATGTCATTTCAACGACAGAAGATATGTTTGCCGATTCGCTTGATCTGGGGGCGGCTCCAAATCCATTTGGAGGTGGCGCGAGCGGGGTTGAAATAATACAAGGCTCCACCTGATGGATCCCACCCATTCACGGCGTCCATCACCGCTTTTTTCGCCGTTTCGTCCGGCTCCATCCAAATCTGTCCATCCGCTACCGCTTCAAACGCAAGCGGTTGAAAGATAATGCCGGAGATAGTGTCGGGAAACTTTTCGCTTTCGATCCGGTTGAGAATCACCGAAGCGATGGCCACTTGTCCCACATACGGTTCGCCGCGCCCTTCCGCATGAACGGCTTGGGCCAAGAGTTTTAAATCATTTTGACTGAACCCGTTGGAAGAACGGGGCAAGGTCGTTTTGGTTCTGGTTCTTCTGGCGGTTTGTCCGATTTTGGCTGGGGAATAGTTTTTGGTGGCTTTGCGCAACTTGGTGAGTGTTGCCGGGCCCGCCACTCCATCCACTTTCATCCCAAACCGATATTGGAACAAACGCACCGCTTTGGTGGTGCGGTCTCCATAATGTCCATCAATTTTCCCGGTATAAAATCCGAGGAATTTCAACCGGCCTTGCAAGTCATACACATTGCCGCCACGCGAGCCCGGTTTTAAGCCACCGGCCTTTTTCGGTTGCGTCATGGCCGGGGTCCAATGCTTCGTCGCTTTCCATAATTTCAGCTTGGTTTTGGGACCGACCGTCCCGTCCACTTTCATCCCAAACCGATATTGAAACAACCGTACCGCCAAGTAGGTGCGATGGGTGAAAACCCCGTTGATCGGTCCGGTGTACAATCCCAGCAGTTTCAGGCGGCCTTGCAATTCATAAACGTCTTTGCCCTGTGCCCCCGGTTTGAGCACACCCGGCCCAAAGGCAGCCAAAGCAGGCTTTGGCTGTGGCACGGCCATGGCGGATAATGGACCGGCCCCACCCGCCAGCACAAGCGTCACGGCCAGCAAAATGAGAAGTTGATATATCGTTCGGCGTTTCATAAGCAAACAACAACCCTTTCCCAGGTTGGTATTTTTCGTTATTATGCCGAACTCCGTCCCATTTCATTCCTCTGCAAACGAAAGGGTTTTATTTGATCAATCTCTTTTTCAATTCTGCCAACGGATACGTATTGACCACATCTTTCGCTTCCAACCAACCCCGTCTGGCTGTGGCCACTCCATAACGCATCACATCCTGGCCATGCACGGAATGCGCGTCGGTATTAATCGCAAACGTAAGGCCATACTCCTCTTTTGCTTTTTGCAATAGCACATCGCTCAGGTCAAGGCGATGCGGATTGGCGTTTAATTCGATGATCGTACCGGTCGCTTGCGCTGTTTTGAAAATGGCGTCGATATCCAAAGCGTAAGCCTCCCGGCGCAACAGCAACCTTCCTGTCGGATGGGCCAACATGTGCACATGGGGATTCTCCATGGCCGCAATGATTCGCCTGGTCATCGTTTGTTCATCCTGTTTCATGCTTGTGTGGACGGCGGCAATGACTAAATCGAGCTGGGCCAAGATTTCATCGGGATAATCCAATTTGCCGTCTGGCAAGATGTCGACTTCGGCCCCTTTGAGAATGGTAATATCGGTAATCTCCCGATTCACTTGCTCGATTTCTTGCCATTGCGCAATCAATTCATCCACCGTGAGTCCATTCGCCACTTTCAATGATTGGGAATGGTCGGTAATCGCTATATATTCATAGCCTTTGGCTTTCGCCGCGATGGCCATGTCATAGATGGAATCGGCGCCATCGCTGAACTCGGTATGCATATGTAAATCGGCTCGGATGTCTGCATCGGAAATGAGCCGGGGCAGTTCACCAACTCTTGCCCGTTCCATCTCGCCGCGATCTTCCCTCAATTCCGGCGGTACATAAGAGAGACCTAACTGGCGGAAGAATTGGGCCTCGTCCGCAAATGTGGTCACTTCCCCCGTTTCCCCATCCAAGATGCCATATTCGCTCACTTTCCATCCCAATTCTTTGGCTCTTTGGCGTATGCGGATGTTATGTTCCGTCGATCCCGTAAAATGATGGAGCGCGCTGGCAAATTGCTCAGGCGTGACCAGACGGAAGTCCACCCCCATCTCCACTTCACCAACCGCCACCCGCACACTGACCTTGGTCTCCCCTTGTCCGACGATTTCTCGCACTTCCGGCAAGGATACAATGCGCTCTCCCAATTGCCGGGGGGCCACCGTCGCAATCACGAAATCAATGTCCTTAATGGTTTCTTTCTGCCTGCGCAAACTCCCCGCCAGTTCCATCCGCTGTACCTCTTCCATTCCTTGCAAATGCGCGCTCAATCTCTCGGCCACGATAAGTGCCTCATGCAACAAATGACGGTCGGGGCGGTTTTTAACATGCTGAATCGCTTCCAGGATCTTCTGTTCCTTTTTGGGGCCAAATCCGCTTAAAGACCGTATTTTTCCTTGTTCAGCCGCCGCTTGCAATGTGGGGAGGTCAACCACATTCAATTCCTTATATAACAGATAGATCGAACGGGGCCCCATGCCAGGCAAGTGCAACAAATCCGGCAAAGCGGGGGGTAACGTTTGCCTCAACTCTTCCAGCAGCGAAGTTGTCCCTGTCGTCACAATCTCTTCAATCACCCCTGCGGTTCCCTTGCCGATCCCGGGTAATTCCACCAAACGGTTCAGCATTTCCCGAAGAGGCGTGCGATGATTTTCCGCCGTGCGCGCCGCCCGCCGATAAGCATTCACTTTAAACCCATTTTCACCGCTGATCTCCATCAAGTCGGCCAATTGGTTCAATACGCCTGCGATTTGTTTGTTGTTCATCTTTCTGTCCCTCCTGTCTTTCCTATTCTATCCAAAAAGGCACAGCTTGTGGGCACAAAAAGGTTGGGACCTGTTGACCTGACACGGCCCCGGTTATGTCAATCTCTTGTCGCCCGCGCAATCGCCCTTTCCGCCCCCCGATTTTGTTTTATAATGAAGTTGATCACTCAATGGAAAGGAACATTCCCATGGCACAATCTCAACTCAGCATGGAAGATCGCATCTTGGGGGGATTATGGGGTCTACTGATCGGCGACGCCCTTGGGGTCCCTTACGAATTTAAACAAGCTCACGAACTTCCCCCGGCGGATCAAATCGATATGCAACCGCCAACCGATTTCTCCCGCACCTATCCATCGATTCCGCCAGGCACTTGGTCGGATGATGGTGCCCAGGCCTTGGCTCTGTTGGATTCTTTGCTAACATGCGACCAACTGGATGTCAACGACTTTGCTACACGCATCATCGCCTGGGCTGAGCGTGGCGAATATGCGGTTGACCAAAATGTGTTTGATATCGGCGTCCAAACCAGCGAAGCGCTCCGCGCGATTCAGCATCATGGGGTTCCACCTGCCAAAGCGGGCTTTATCCGTTCGGAAGGAAAAGGCAACGGCTCGTTGATGCGCGTTTTGCCGCTTGCCCTTTGGCATCTCGGAACGGATGAAGCCTTGGTCCATGACGCGCATCTCCAATCCGTGGTCACCCATGGCCACGAAACGAATCAAGCCTGTTGCGCTCTTTACTGCCTTTGGGCACGGCGTTTAATCCAGGGCCTCCCTTGGGAGGAAGCCTACGCCGATGCTTTAAGGGTCCTGCGTGATATTTATAAAAATCAGCCGACACATGAACAAGCGCTGGAATGGGAAATCCGGCCAGACAGCGAGCCGTTCAGCGATGGAAGCGGCTATGTGGTCGCCAGCCTCCATGCCGCCCGTTTGTCGCTAAAGAACGACACGTATGTCGGCGCGGTCAAAGCGGCCATTCAACTGGGACAAGATACCGACACCAATGCGGCGATCGTCGGGGGACTCGCCGGTCTCCGCGATGGAATCCAAGCCATTCCCACCCATTGGCGCACCCAACTGCGCGGACACGAAATCGTAAACCCGTTGGCCAAGAAACTGCTTGAGCACCGCAAACCCGATTGATCTACCTAAATACAATCCAACTTCACTTCATGAAAAAATCACCTTGTCCAAGAGACAAGGTGATTTTTTCATTGATTGAACCACATCTTCATTTCTTTGGTCAACGTCGGGGTCATTTGGATGCATGTTTGCGCCACGAAGGATTCTTTCATCGCCGCTTGTCCGGTTGCCCAAGGCAAGATGGTTAGCAAATGCACCACCACGATTGTCACAATCGTGATCTTGGCCAAGGCGAACACCACCCCGCCAGAACGGTTAAAGATGGACACCACGGGCAACTTAGCCACTTGATTGATGAATGTGACCGCCAGCGACAACACGATCCGGCTGCCAAACATCAAAATCACGAACGCAACAGCCGAATAAAGCAACTGATTCACGCGCAGAAAAGAGAGCAAGGCCGTCTCACCCGTTTCAGGCAAAGGCCAAGCTTTCGCCAAAACCGGGGCCAATTCATCCGCAAACTGGTACGCTATCCAAATGCTGATCGCATAACAAAGGAGCGAGGCGGCCTGTAACACCAATCCTCGCTGATACCCTTGAAAAACAGCCCCGACCAATAAGAGTAGCACAATGAGATCAAACGTATTCATCAGATCCTCCTATGGTTCCTCATCCTCGATCAGGTGCATGATTTCATCATGTTCTTGTTTCAGCTTCAAAAACTCATCTGCAATGTTGACCGCGGACAACACGGCCAACCGCGTCGTGTCGAGCCGGGGATTTTTGTCGGCGATCTGTCGCATCTTCTCATCCACATGGCTCGCCACCTGACGCATATGTCCCGGGCTCGCTTTGCCGGTCAAATTATACTGTTGTCCATAGATCTCAACACTCAGTTTATTTTTCATCTTACCGCCTCCTTCACGGAAGGTGAAGGTTCTCAGCTAGATGGTGCATACAGGCCGATTACCGCCTTACTGTTAACGCAATTTGGCGCCAAATGCCTCCGCAAGATGGTTGACTACACGCGCATGCACTTCAGAAACTTCCTCATCTGTCAAGGTGCGATCCGCTGCGCGATAAGCTAACGAGAATGCGACGTTTTTCTTGCCCGCGCCAATCTGTTCTCCCGCAAAAACGTCAAACAGTGCCACAGACTCAATCAATTCTCCACCCGCTTGCCAAATTCCTGCTTCCAATAAACCGACTGGCGTCTCTTCATCGACAATCACGGCCAAGTCACGCGTAACCGCTGGAACACGCGGAATCGGCTGATACACCAATGGGCCCTCTATGGCCGCGATCAGTTTTTCCGCATCGACTTGGAACGCGACGGGGCGAAGCAAATCATATTTCTTCGCCAATGTTGGATGGAGTTCACCAAGCAAGCCGACAAACTCTCCGTTAATCAATATCTGAGCGGTGCGACCAGGGTGGAAACCATGTGGAGCAACAGCCTGATATTCCACGTCAAAGACGCCCAAGCGCGTGAACAGCGCTTCTAATACCCCTTTGGCCGTGTAGAAATCACCGGCTGGCAATGCCTCCCCTTTCCAGATGCTGGTGTGTTGTTTTCCCGTCAATAACCCGGCCAGGACTAACCGCTCTTCTGGCAAAACTTGCCCTTCCGCCGTGTTAGGCAGATACACCCGAGCCAATTCAAAGATCTGCACGCGTTCATTCCCATGGCGCTGGTTATACGCAGCCGTTTCAATCAAATGCGGAAGCAGGTTGGTGCGCAACACGGCGTGTTCGTTGCTCATCGGCATGGCCAGCGGAATATGGGTTTCCACAGTGTACAGGGAAGCCACTTCTTGTTCCAGCGCTTGGGAAGTTAAGCTATATGTCAACACCTCAGAGAGTCCCAAGTCCCTTAAGGTATGACGAATCACCCGACGCACCTTCTGCTCCTCAGTCAACCCACCCGGTGGTTGCTGGCCCCATGGCAACGTGGTGGGAATGCGGTCATAACCATACAGCCGCGCCACTTCTTCGATCAAATCCACTTCAATCGTGATATCGGGGCGTCTGGTCGGGACTTGCACAGCATAGCCCCCTTCAGTGGTTTCGATCGGGAACCGCAAACGACGGAAGATATCCACCACTTCTTCCTGGCTTAACTGTACACCCAAGAGATTCACCAATCGTTCGTGGCGCAGGTCGATGACGATATCTTCGACATCGCCCGCTTTTTTCACTAATGGCTCAGAAGCTACGGCGCCACCGGCGATTTGACAGAGCAATTGCACAGCCCGGGCTAATGCCGGCAAAATACCTTCCGGATCCACCCCTTTTTCAAACCGCGCGCTCGCGTCGGAACGCAAGCCCAGTTTGCGAGACGTTTGCCGTACCACTTGTGGATCAAAGAAAGCGGCTTCCAACAAAATCGTCACCGTCTGATCCGTCACCTCGGAAGATTCCCCACCCATGACCCCCGCCAAAGCCAAGGGTTTTTCTCCGTCGGTAATCAGCAACATCTCTTGGTCACATGTGCGGGGAACACTGTCCAGGGTCACGATCTGTTCGCCAGCCAAAGCGCGGCGGACGACGATTTGCCCCTCTTGAACCTGGTTGTAATCAAAGGCATGCAATGGTTGACCGGTCTCGAGCATGACGTAGTTCGTAATGTCAACAATATTGTTGATTGGACGAATCCCCGCCGAGATCAAGCGGTTTTGCATCCATTGGGGAGAAGGCCCCACTTTGAGGTCATGCACCACTTGGGCCGCATAAAAAGGGCAATCTTCTTCAGATTCGATGTAAATATTGAGCGGCGCCTCATATTGCGGAGGGAGCTGTTGCATCATGGGCAAACGCAACTCACGGTCAAAAATCGCCGCCACTTCATAAGCCACCCCGATCATTCCCAAACAATCGGAACGGTTCGGCGTTAATTGCAATTCAATCACTTGGTCATTCATGCTTAAGTATTCTTTAATGTCGGTGCCGATCGGCGCATCTGCCTCCAGCACCAAAATGCCTTCGGTCTGCTCTTTCATCAGCACCTTTTCCGGGAAACCCAACTCTTGGGCGGAACAAATCATCCCGTTCGATTCCACCCCGCGCAATTGGGCTTTTTTAATATGCAGGCCACCCGGCAGTTTGGCCCCAACCAAAGCGACAGGCACCCGTTGCCCAGCCGCCACGTTTTTCGCGCCGCATACAATTTGCAACACTTGCCCTTTCCCTACGTTTACCAAGCAGACATTCAGACGGTCCGCTTCAGGATGGCGCTCAACCGACATCACTTCCCCAATCACAACACCGGACACCCCGGGATCACGGGTGTAAATCACTTCTACTTCAATACCCGTCCGATTTAACTCTTCAGCAATATCTTCAGGAGAAATCCCTTCTAAATCCACATATTGAGATAACCATTCGTAAGATACTAACATATGATTTCACTCCTCACTCAGAACGGAATTGGCGCAAGAAACGCAGGTCATTATTGTAAAAATGACGAATGTCATCAATGTCATATTTCAGCATCGCGATCCGCTCCACCCCGATTCCGAAAGCGAAGCCAGAATAGCGCTCCGGATTGTAGCCCGCTTTTTCCAAGACGCGAGGATGAACCATGCCGGCTCCCAGAATCTCCACCCAGCCTTTTTCGGGATGGTAGATGTCCACCTCTACGCTTGGCTCGGTAAATGGGAAATAGCTTGGGCGTAAGCGCATCTCCGTCCCTTCGCCAAACATTTTCTCAATCAGCGCCAACAGGACACCGTTCAATTCACTCATCGACACGCCGCGATCCACGACCAAACCTTCCACTTGCGTAAATTGGTGAGAATGCGTCGCATCATCGTCATCGCGTCGATATACCTTTCCTGGACAAATGATCCGTACGGGCACATGTCCTTCTTTTTTTTCCAAGGTGCGCACTTGCACTGAAGAGGTGTGCGTGCGCAACAATGTCTCCGGCGTGATGTAGAACGAATCTTGCATATCGCGCGCCGGATGCTCTTTGGGCAAGTTTAACGCTTCAAAGTTATATTTATCCGTCTCCACTTCAGGACCTTCAGCAATCTCAAAACCCATTCCGATAAAAACGTCTTCCATCTGTTCAATCACCAGATTCAGCGGATGAACCGAACCCACTTTGATCGGGGCTCCAGGCAACGTGACATCAATCGTTTCATCAGCCAATTGCTGATTCAGCACAGCTTCTTCAAACGCCTCTTCTTTCTCGGCAATCAACGTTTCCAGTTGGGCACGAATCTCATTTGCCAAGGCACCGATCACCGGGCGCTCTTCCGGTGGCAAACTTCCCATACCGCGCAGCACACTGGTCAATTCGCCCTTTTTCCCTAAGTATTTGACTTTAAGCTCCCGTAACGCGTCCAAACTCTCTGCATTGGCAATCGCAATTGCCGCTTCATCTTGCAAGCTCGCTAAACGTTCGCGCATTATCGAAACTCCCTTCTTCTTATAAAAATAAAAAAATCCCACGCCCAAAGGGACGAGAGATTCGCGGTACCACCCTTTTTGAAAAGAAGACAGACTTCCCCCTCTTTTCCACTTCACAGAGATAACGGCCAAACCGGTTCCCCCTACTCACCTTGTTTTCAGGGGACAGCTCCAGAGCGAACTTCAGCAGCCTATTCCTTAGAGACGCTTCCAGTCACGGCATCTCCTCCCTGAAAGGTTACACTGCTTACTCTTCTCTGTCATCGCTTTTGACATCCAAAACCATTGTCAGATTAAATTATTTAATATTATAAGCCAAGCCAAAGTCAACCTGCAACTGTTACCTTCCCTGAAATTGTTGGCGAATTCGCTCATACATCAAAATAGCGCTGGTTATGGAAACATTCAATGATTCTGTCTCTCCCGGCATGGGAATTTTGATGGCCGCATCCACGTGCGCGAGGTGCTTTTCATCCACACCTCTGCCTTCATTGCCCAACAGGAGCGCCACTCTCGATGGATATGGATAATCAAAATGATATGCACCGGCATGCGGAGAGGTGTTTACGATGGTCACCCCATGCGCTTGCAAAAGGGGAATCGCCTCTGCCAAATCCATTTGAATGAGCGGCACACGAAAAATCGCGCCCATGGCCGCGCGCACCACTTTGGCATTAAACGGGTCCACCGTCCCTTTCCCCAACAGGATTCCATCGACTCCCGCCGCTTGGGCGGTCCGTATCATCGTCCCGAGATTGCCGGGATCTTGAATCGCATCGAGTAATAGATACGTCAAATCCCCTTCTTTTTCCAACCAAGCTTCCCGCGGCCAGACCGGTATCGAAATGACCGCCGCCACTCCTTGCGGCGTTTCTGTGTCCACCAAGGCATCAAAGATGGCGGGGGCCAACTCATATACCACCACATCCATCGGCAACCGTCCCTCAATCCGCCGCCAAGCGTCAGCTTTCTCACTGTTGACCAATATCGCCTCAAACCTTACAGAAGCGGTATGGGCTTCCAATAACAGATGCTCTCCCTCAATCAACAACGCTTGTTCCTGCAACCGTCCTTTTTTGCTATGCAACTTCTTCCAGCGTTTCACTTGTTCATTTTGGGGCGAAGTAATCAAAACACGTCTATTCATTGCCATCCGTCTTTTCTTGCAGTTTTTTCAAGTCTTTGTTGTGGCCGATCACAACCAAGGTATCACCTTTATGTATCACATCCGTGGCCGCTGGAGCGATATTGAACTTGGCCCCATTTTTGATCGCCATCACATTGCAGCCAAACCGAGCCCGAATATCCAATTCTTGCAACGTTTTTCCATCAAAGAATTCGCTGGCAATCACCTCAATGATGCTGTAGTCCTCCGACAACTCAATATACTCCAAGATGTTGGGGGAGATTAAGCTATGAACCACGCGTACGCCCATATCCCGTTCAGGGAAGACGACGCGATCGGCGCCCAGCTTGTTCAGCACCTTGCCTTGCATCTCATTGACGGCCTTCACCACGACTTTCGGGCATCCGATTTCTTTAAGCACCAGTGTTGTCAAAATACTCGCTTGAATATCGTTGCCAATCGCAACCACGACGACATCAAAATTGCGTATGCCGAGCGATTTCAACGCATTTTCATCCGTCGTATCCGCTTCCACTGCGTGCGTTAACACTTGCGACATATCTTGTACACGCTGGGGGTCTTTATCGATGGCCAACACTTCATATCCCATCGTGTGGAGCGTTTGCGCCACGCTTCCGCCAAATCGGCCCAGTCCAATAATTGCAAACGTTTTACTCACTTACTTTTCACCTCCGCGCTCATTTACAAATTAGCTTACCCAAAATGGTTTGGGATAAAGTTATTTTTTCCGTACAGACTTATGGATAAAGGAGGGTTTCAGGAATGAACTTTAACATTCGCGGTGCAGTAATACACAACATTCATACCATGAATCCGCAGGAACTGCAAGAATTAGTGGTTGACTCCATCCGGCAGGGGGAAGAAAAATTGTTGCCCGGATTGGGGGTCCTGTTTGAGGTCATCTGGCAAAACAGCTCCACCGAAGAGCGGAATCACATGATTGAGACCTTACACCAATCCCTCGTCAAACAGCCGGGCTAACAAGAACAAGCCTGTTCTTCCATGATGAACAGGCTTGCCTTCTTTTACCCATATTTGATTAAAAGAACCCTCCATCGGGGAAGCCAAAACCACCGCCAAAGCCGAAGAAACCCCAGAAGCAGAAGAAGGCGATAATCAGGATGACGAGGATGGCAATGGCAATAGCGACCCCAATGCCTCCAAATCCCCCAAACCCACCAATACCGCTTGTCTTGATAGGCCCTGTTTTCATCAAGTCTACTCCCTTTCCCTTCGTTGTGACATTACAATACATAATCTATGTATCTCCTGCCACAACAGGCTCCGGCAAATGCCAAGGGAAAAGTGCCCGTTTATTCAATCAGCTTGGGCTTCGCCCGTTTCTTTGCGGGCAAATGAGAGAAAGACGATGATGAGGATAAAAGCAACCAAGGCCAAAAAGGGAATCGTGATGAACCCAAACCAGTCGATATGGGTTTGCGCGCAAGGCACGCCGACGCGGCAAGGCAGGAGTTCGGCAAAGCCCGGCACTTTTTGTTCCAGATAATGCCACAGCGAAACGCAGCTCCCCAGCACTGACATGGGTAGCACATAAGGGATGATATGACGATCATTGCGATAGGAAGCAATCCCGAGCAAAATCACTTGCGGATACATCAGGATACGCTGATACCAACAAAGTGTGCATGGGATAAAGCCCAACACTTCACTGAAAAACAGGCTCCCCCCTGTGGCGGCAAGCGAAACAACCCAGGCAAAATACAGGCCGTATGTAGATAAGATTCGCCTCATCGTAGTTTAAAATTCCTCTCCTATTTTTTCTTCAACTCCGCATCGATCGCTTTTTTCAACGCTTCATAGTCCATGCCGTTCTCTAATTTGGTGCCATTGACAAATATGGCGGGAACTCCGTCCACTTTATAGTTTTGGGCCAGCTTGTTATCAGCGAGCACTTCTTTTTCGTAGGCTTTGCCCAGCAGGTCTTTGCTCAATTGCTCGGCATTCACTTCCGGAATGTTCTTCTTGGTCAGGTCAACCAAAAATTCGGGTGTCGCCCATTTTTCTGATTCTTTGCCTTGATGCGTGTAAATCGCGTCATAGAACTTCCAGAAGGCTTCCGGATTCTGCTTGAAAATCGATTCACCCGCAATCCCGGCGGTCACCGAGTCTTCACCCAAAAACTGATAGTTGATAAAGGTCATTTGCACTTTACCCGTATCGATATAATCTTTTTTCAATTGAGGATAAATCATATCATGAAACGCCTTACAGGTTGGACACTTAAAGTCGCCAAATTCAACCAGTTTGACTGGAGCATTCGCGTTTCCGATGCTGGGTTGCCCTTCGTAATTGATATTCACCTTTGCCCCTGCTTGTTCTCCGCTTTGCGCCACAGATTGCAGCACGGCAAATATACCCAAGCCCAAAAAGACAAGCAAAACCGTAACCATGGTGATTGTGCTCATCTGATCAGATAGCTTTTTCTTCTTGTGTTTGTTGGCCATTTTTCACACTCCTTCTTTTAAATGTTACAATAAAAGCATGCAAATTTCTATATCCTCGATTCGTTTATTTTTTATAAAATTAGATTATTCTCAATTTAATTCAAGCAAATGATTTCTGATAGAATATTATAGTATAAATTAATGACATCGGGTGTCGACTAAGAGAAAGATAGGTGAACGAACATGACCCAACTGGCACGGGCCCTGACGATCGCTGGCTCAGACAGTGGCGGGGGCGCTGGAATTCAAGCGGATCTAAAAACATTTCAAGAACTTCAAGTTTATGGCATGACCGCGATCACTGCCGTAACGGCACAGAATACGCTGGGGGTGTTTGATGTCCAAACCCTCCCGCTCGCCTCAATCGCCAAGCAAATCGACGCCGTCGTGACGGATATCGGCGTCCATGCGACCAAAACCGGCATGTTGGCCAACGCGGAGATCACAGCGTTGGTCGCTCGCAAAGTAAAAGAACACCAATTGTTTCCATTGGTCATTGATCCAGTCATGGTGTCAACGAGCGGGCATTTGTTATTGGACCAATCTGCCAAAAAGCAATACATAGAAGAGCTGATTCCCCTTGCCACGGTGATTACCCCTAACATCGCGGAAGCGGAGGCTTTAACGGAAACCTCACTCGACCATCTGGATGCGCGCAAAAAAGCGGCCCAATCCTTGCATGCTCTCGGCGCCCGCTCGGTGGTGATCAAAGGAGGACATTTGGAGGGGGAGGAAGCCATCGATCTCTTTTATGATGGAAAAGAATTTTGCTTCCTTCGCGCCCCTCGGGTGAATACCCCCCATACCCATGGAACGGGATGCACATTTTCCGCGGCGATTGCCGCCTATCTGGCCCGTGGCGTTACCCTTGCCAAAGCCGTGAGCCAAGCCAAGCGGTTCATTGCCGCGGCGATTGCCCACTCATTGCCATTGGGGCGCGGACACGGACCAACCAATCATTGGGCGCATCGTCAAGGAGGTGAGCCTGATGCCGATTAAACCGCAAGACTTGCGATTATATCTGGTCATGGGGAGCCAAGATTGCCCACACCATGATCCCGCTGAAGTTTTGCGGGCCGCCATCGCCGGCGGAATTACCATGTTTCAATTTCGCGAGAAACATTCCGTGCTCAACTTGAGCGAAACCGTGCAATTGGGCAAAACCCTGCGCAGCCTTTGTCGCTCGCACCGGATTCCATTCCTGGTGAATGACCGGGTTGATCTGGCCATGATTCTTGAAGCGGACGGAGTCCATCTGGGCCAAGACGACCTGCCCGTTCCCGAGGTAAGGCGCATCCTTCCACCGTCCAGCTTGGTTGGCGTTTCGGCCCGCAACATCGCCGAAGCAAAACAAGCGATGCAAGAGGGGGCCGATTATCTCGGCGTTGGACCGATGTTTGCCACCACAAGTAAGCCAGACGCGCGGAAACCGATTGGCCCCAGCGCCCTTGCCGAAATCCGTCAAGCGATCGGAACCTTTCCCATCGTCGGCATTGGCGGGATTACTTGCCAAAATGGCGCGGCAGTATTTCAAGCCGGCGCCGATGGGATCGCCGTCATCTCCGCAATTACCCGAGCCGACTCCCCTGAGCTTTCTGCCCGGCAATTGAGGGAGCTGTAATCCCGGTTCCAATGCCCCGCATCAAGTCCGCCTCCTTATCAAGATGGAAGGGGCGGGCATAAATATTTCATTCTCTTTTTTCTCTAAATTAGGAATATTCAATTTACATTGGAAGAATAATATAATAAAATATAATGGAATGATGAGAATCACCTCTTGTCATTCCATTTCGCATTGGAGGTGAACCGGATGAACAAGCTCTTCGTTCCTCGCACTTCCAAATGTAGCAAATGTGGTACCCCTGATTGCAAATGCCCGGATTGCGATTGCAAGAAGTGACATGAACACCAAACGTAATCCACAAAACCAGTCGGCCAGACTGGTTTTTTCTTTTTTACAGGCAAACCGGATGCTTCCAAACCCGAAGCGATCATCGCGACGGTGCGCAAAACGGCTTCACGGCAAACCTATCTGGACCGCACAGCCAAAGACTCTTCATTTACCTATGCCGTCAGCTCAGTGAATCGTTTGCATCAGGAAAGCAAGTTCCGTCCAAAAATAATTCACATTCCCTATTATCTTCTGCCAGTAAGCAGGAGTTTTTTTCTTCATCGACCCTTAATTAAGTGTTATAAAATTTCCATTGCCGAAACATCATTTGAACGTTATAATACAGCACAGCACAAATTACTTGACTTGATGAAACAAGCACTTAAGGAGATCCGACATGTCAGATCGATTAGAAATGATTTTGGAATTGGAACAATCTTTTCGCCATATCATTCGTCAAATGCGCAAAGATTTGGCGGATATCTGGGAAGAAAAAATCAATGGAGCCGAATTTAACGTATTGAAAAGTTTGCAAGACAAGAGTCCGCAAATCGTGACGGCGCTCGCGCAAGAATTTGATTGCTCGGTCAGTCACATCACCCACGTTGCCGACCATCTGGAAAAGAAAAACTTGGCTTATCGCAAACGCTCGCAATTGGACAAACGCGTAGTTGAGCTTCACATCAGCGAGCAAGGGCAACACTTGATCGAGGAACTCTCACGCAAAAAATCCGAATACTTCCGGGCGAAGTTTGAACACCTTGCCACCGATGAAATCGCAACGCTCCTCAACTTATTGCATAAAATAAACTGGGACTAATCCCCCTTTTTGATCACACCGCGGCATCACGGGCATGAAATGCTTGAAACACCCATCCAAAAAGCAAAGAACAGAAAGAACCCCTTGGCCTGTGTTAAGACCAAGGGGTTCTGGATGATTGCCGTATGATTACTTCGCGTTTTTCGCGATGTTAGCCAGATCAGCAAATGCTTTTGCGTCGGTTACGGCCAGCTCAGCCAACATTTTGCGGTTGATGTCGACGCCAGCCACTTTCAAACCGTGCATGAATTTATTATAGGACAGACCGTTCAAGCGCGCTGCCGCGTTGATGCGGGTGATCCACAGTCTGCGGAAATCACGCTTGCGTTGGCGACGATCGCGGTAAGCGTACATCAAAGATTTCATCACTTGTTGTTTCGCGGTCTTAAACAGTCTGTGTTTGGAACCAAAATAACCTCTAGCCAGTTTCAGTACCTTTTTGCGACGAGCGCGAGTCACGGTACCACCTTTTACTCTTGCCACTGTAAATCCCTCCTGAAGTAAACCTTTCTATCTTAGCGGGTCCATTACATGTAAGTGATCAATTGCTCAATGCGTTTAACGTCACCAGAGTGCATGACGGCATCTTTACGCAGATGGCGTTTGCGTTTCGCCGTTTTACCTGAGAGCAAGTGGCGTTTGAACGCGTGATTGCGTTTCACTTTGCCGGTACCCGTTTTCTTAAAACGCTTTGCTGCGGAGCGTTTCGTTTTCATTTTTGGCATTGGATGTTCCTCCTTGCAATTACTGTTTCGGTGTTAAGATCATGATCATTTGGCGACCTTCCAGTTTTGGCTGGCGCTCAACATCAGAGATGTCTTTCACTTCGCCGGCCAGACGGTCCAAGATTCTGCGTCCAATCTCTTGGTGTGTGATCTCCCGACCGCGGAAGCGAATCGACAATTTGACTTTGTTCCCACTTTGCAAGAACTTCTTCACGTGGTTCAACTTGGTCTGAACGTCATTTTCTTCGATTGTCGGACTCAAGCGCACTTCTTTGATCTGAACGATCTTTTGGTTCTTGCGAGCTTCTTTCTCCCGCTTGCTTTGCTCGTAACGGAACTTCCCATAGTCCATGATACGACAAACCGGCGGTTTCGCTTGCGGGGCTACATTCACCAGATCCAGGTTCGCTTCTTGCGCTAACTGCAGCGCCTCTCTGAGCGATTTAATTCCCAACTGTGCCCCATCGACTCCAATCAAGCGAACCTCACGAGCGCGAATCGCCTCGTTTACTTGGTGTTGTTGATCCTTGCTGATAACCTGCCACCTCCGAAAAAAATATTTAGGCAAATAAAAAATGTGGGCGTTTTATGCGCCCACATTTGATTTCCCTAGTGAAACATAGGAAATGTGTCTTCCGAACCATGGACCTGCCAACTGCCACTTGCGTCGAACAGGTGAGAAGCGGGCGCCTCTACTTAAATAAGATGTGATTATGTTAGCATACAGACAAGTCATATGTCAAGGATACTGAATGTCGCTTCCCGGAATCAACGTGTATTAGCTTACCGGAAAACAACGCCTGCGTCAAATGGAAAAAATTCACCCCTCTATGTATGCCCTATGCATCTTCGCGGCAATGAGCCGATTCCCCACAGTGATGGCACCCTCCACACAGGCGCAAACGCCCCTCAAAGATTTGAATCAGGGTGCGAATCACATTTTCTTGGGGGTCTTGCGTATGCAAACAGATTTCCTGCGGGACCACCGACAACAAGGTGCTGACAATCATATCCTCACGCGATAAGGAATATTCAAACATCTCTTTCAGGGTGTCGTTTCCCTCTTTTATCACCAGTGGTGTGCCATCGGCATGCAACAGCCGGAAATCCCCCCTTCCTTCATGGATCAGGTGCACAAAATCCAGCTTGGGCGGTTGAATCTCCACAAATGAGCGCAACAGGTGGATAAACTCTTTGTATTCTTGATCCAATAAATAGTCATGTACAGCCTCTTGCACACACGTAGCCAACACATAGCGGTAGGTCTTCATCCGAAATCGCGCGAAGCCGTCAACGGATAATTGGGCAGACTCTTTCAGAAAAGAAGTGAGTTGACGGGCAATTTTGTCCCGGCGGTTGGCGTAGACGACTTTCGCGTATTCCCAAGCACTAGTTTCCAGTAAGCGTCTCACCTGGCTTTCAATCTGTTGCACTTCTTCCGGTTGCCTTAACCCATGTTCGTGTTGAATGATCTCACGAATCATCTCCGGTTCTAAGTGCTCACATACAAATTCAGCAACGGCCCGCCCCAATCGTTTGCGAAATTCTCTCTCTTGCAAGCGGCTCCGGCGTTCAACCGCTATGGTGCACATATACCGAGTTCCCCATACCGATTCATCTATGTGGCAACCCAACACTTTTTCTTGGAACAGGGCGACACATTCCTTTAAATATGCGCTTAAACAAATGATTTTCGCGCGATCGTGATGATCTAGCGAGATCACATAAGTCACCTAGCTCCTCCTTTCTCCCTACCCAATTTGATAATAGTATATGGGCGAGAAAGGAAGTGTATACTTCAATCAATAAAGAAAGACCAGGCAAAAACAAAAGCCCGGTCCTGGATTATGAGGAAAACCATCCCGCCGTTACCGCTTCATCATAGAGAATCTGCCCGACCAGATAAACAAAGCCCAACGCCGCCACAATGATGGCCACCGTCCCAATGAGTTGATCGCCGGCGCCTCCCGTTTTGACTTTTATGCCAAAACCTTTGAGATTAAATTTCTTTTTGTAAGGCCATAAATAGGGGACCCCGGCACTGGTCATCGTATCTGCGATCAAGTGGGATAAATACCCCAACACAACCGCCCAGGTATAAGCGGGGGCAATCGTATAGGTAACCCATCCGACATAAGCGCAGGCCAACAGCGAGTGCGTGGCCGTCCGATGCGGTATGTAAGCGACCCCGGCCGCATAGATTCCCAACCAAAGCACCCACGCGGGGAGTCCTTTGAGGAAATAAAACAACACCATCACCGCGCCAATGGCCGCTAACGCAAACGAACGGTAATTTCGTTTCAGCGATGGAAAGATAAAGTTATTGATCAAGCTCCCATCCTCATCAATATCAGGCAATAACGACCCAACCGCCGCCGTAACGACAGTTAAGCTTAAGGCAGCCACATCACCGGTATCCCCTGCGCCGCACGCCAAAGCCACCCCCGTCGCCATGCCGATGGCCACATGTGTTTTCCCTTCCACGGTGTCTCCTCCCACTCTCTTTGTGTCGAGTTATCAATTGGACAATCATTCCATTTTTACTCATATTAAAAATATCAAATGATCAAAATTAAATCTATTATATTGCGAAATGTTTTTTTGCAGAAGAGAGAGACGAATGAGGTGAAATGAGATGAGGAGATGCAACAACTTACAAAGACAAACGCCTGAAACCCTTCCGGTTACAAACGTCCGCTCTTATCCCTTTTTCCCGGGGAGCGACATAAAACCGGAGAATGTCGGGATTTTTCTCGTAAACTTTCGCTGTTGTCTTCATGCCTTTGGTATAGATCAAATCATTCGGGGTGGCATTGATAAATGGATGAACCGGCAACTTAAACTTCTTGATATAGGCCAATGTCAAGAAATGAACGTTGGGAATGCGCATGCCCCTGCCTCCAGGTACTCTCCCTGGGAGAACGGCGCGCGGAGCGTTACACGCGTCCCCCCACCAGATCCCCCATAGTTAGACAGAGCTGTTGTCACAAGGGAAAAAAAAACTCCGCAAGGGATTGCGGAGTTGAGTCATCGGCCCATTTCCTCGGCACTTTCCGATATCCATATTAGTTTTGCATCACAAAGTCTTGCTCAAACTGCTCATTCTCATGAAAGACACGTAAAATCTTATAGTGGGTGTTGCGTTGTGCCGGAATTTTCCCCGCTTCCCGGATCAACCGCAAAATCAGGTTATTGTTCACCTTGTGCGTTGTTCCCGCCGCCGATACGACATTTTCCTCAATCATGCTGCTGCCAAAATCGTTGCAGCCATATTGAAGGGACAACTTGCCGACTTCCGGTCCCATCGTCACCCAGGAGGATTGGAAGTTTGGAATGTTGTCCAGCATGATGCGGCTAACGGCAACCGCTTTAAGGTACTCTTCGGGACCCAGTTTTTCCCGTTTGAGATTGGTGTTGTCCGGTTGGAACGTCCAGACGATAAACGCGAGAAACCCTTTGGTTTGATCCTGCGCTTCGCGAATGCGCAACAAATGGTTGACACGGTGTTCCAAGGTTTCGCCAAACCCGATAACCATGGTCGCCGTGGTGGTCATGTCCAGACGGTGCGCCGTTTGCATCACATCCATCCAGTCTCGCCAAGATCCTTTCAAGCGGCTGATTTTCCGTCTGATCTCATCATCCAGAATTTCTGCTCCGCCGCCGGGGATGGAATCCAGCCCGGCTTCTTTCAATGCCCGAATGACTTCTTCCAGCGTCAGTCCGGAGACTTCCTTTATCTTCATCACTTCAGCCGGCGAAAAGGAATGCATGTGAATCGCGGGAAACCGCTTTTTGATTTCCCGCAGCAAATCGGTATAGTAAGACAGCGGCAGATCGGGATTGGTTCCACCTTGCATCAAAATCTCCGTTCCGCCCACATCGAGGGTCTCTTGGATTTTTTGGAAGATCGTTTCATTTGGTAAAACGTATCCTTCATTTGAACCCGGTGCGCGGTAAAAAGCGCAAAAACGGCAGTAAGTGTCACAGATGTTGGTATAGTTGATGTTGCGTCCGACTACGAAGGTGGTAATCGATTCGGGATGTTTTCTTAACATCAACTGATTGGCCGCCCAACCCAATTTCTCGATTTCATCGCTTTCCCATAAAGCGATCCCTTCCTCCAGCCCGAGACGTTCTCCATCCAACGCCCGTTTTAAGATCGCGTCAATATTCGACATGCTATCCACCCTCCAACCATTCGGTCGAAACCTCTATGTTCAATATGTTAATGGTATCACAAACGAGGTACCTTGTCTGCCTGTGTTGATTCATAAGCCCCCACACCGTTGTTAACCACTTGCGATATGGTTTCGGGGACTTTTCGACGGTCCAAAGCAAAAAATAACTGCCATTTCAGGCAGACAGATATATCCATTCATCTATGGTCATACCTACGATTCGGGAATGTCGCAGTCGGCCAATGTGTTGGCAATCGCTCCCGCAATATGATAGCACTACACAACCTTATCACAGTGGGCACATTGTTTTGAAAAGAAGCCGTTTTCCTTTGCGCCTATGGATAATGGTCTTTCTCTCATTTGCAAAATAATGGACGATCCCTTTCTAACCAACGGTATTAACCACAACAAAACCCCTACTTGATCCATGTATTCGCATGAATCAAGTAAGGGTTATCAGCGGATAATAACGAAATTTTCCCGCTTTCACACGGATTTTTACCGAGCCGAAACCGGGAAACGCATTTGGTGCTGAGGGTCGGGGTCGAACCGACACGGTGGTCACCCACCGCAGGATTTTAAGTCCTGTGCGTCTGCCTATTCCGCCACCCCAGCATATTGAATTGGAGCGGAAGACGGGATTCGAACCCGCGACCCTCGCCTTGGCAAGGCGATGCTCTACCCCTGAGCCACTTCCGCAAATGGTGGTTCGGGACGGAATCGAACCGCCGACACGAGGATTTTCAGTCCTCTGCTCTACCGACTGAGCTACCGAACCATTTTAAAGGTATTGTGTCATCAGCTGACAAAGAAGATTATAGCACGGGGGTTTATGGCAATGCAACACTTTTTTTATCATTATTTTATAGGATGGGTTCGAGTTTTAACTTTTCTCCTAACCCCCGGCTAACAACCGCACCCTTACGGCAACTTTTCTTTCTCCTGTTTGCTGGCGTGCAACCGCTCATTCATCAAACGCAACTTTGCCTGGATCGATGCTTGTTTATCGGCGAGTTCCTCTTGCACGGATGGCGCCGCTTCTTTATCATTGCTTGAATCCAATTGCCACTTAAGCGTTTGGGGCAATTTCTCTTCTTTCTTGTTGGAACGCTTGGAGCGGCGGGGCGTCTCTTTTTTCTTGGGCTCCCACGTTTCTTTTCTGGCTTGTTCCAATGCCTCTTGAATCGTTTTGATCCCCAGTCTCTTCCAATGGCCTGCAATCTTCTCCACCAGGTTGCGCGGCAACCGATAATCATACTTCAGGAGAACGTATTCCAACAGCACATTGATCACTTCAGGCGGCAATCCATAGTGTCGGACCAAGGTCTCCACCAACACGACATCACTGTCTGGAATGCGGGCACCGCCTTGGTAAAACGCCAACAACTCCAACGGGGAAATCTGCGCCAATTGCTGAAAATGCTTTTCTTCCTCTGACAACTGCTCCGTGTTCGCCGGTGGGGTCACAGCCGGTGCCGTCCCTTCCGCCTCTCTTTTGGCTTCTCGATGGGACACCACAGGCGCCCCGCCAAAGCGCAGGCGGTACTCGCTTTTGACGTAGGAACGCAACCGATCCAAATCAATGCGCCCATGTCGGGTCACATAGGGATTTTGCAACGCCTTCAACAAGGCCCAATCATCCAATTGGTACAAAAAGCGAATCTGCATCAAATCCCGCATGAGTTCGCTTGTCCAACAATCATCATCAACAATGGAAGAAAGCCGCATTTTCAACATCGCAAAATCAATTTCATCACGCAGTTGCGGGTCTTTGCCATTCAGCAAATTTTCGTCGATATCCATATCCGACCAGATCGTGTCGCGATTCTGCTCAGCCGACCTTGCCAACTCCGCAGGGGAAAGGCTTTTGAACACTTCTTGAAACGACTTCGTAATATCCTTCACTTGACCATCGTCGGGTTGTTTGGCAACCGCTTCTTTATCGATCAACAAATCGCGTACTGCGAGATAACCTTCCTTGCCCAAAAAATGGTACAATGTCATGCTCAAGATGTCGCTTTGGAAGAATTTCACCGGTGAAAGCGGCGGGATCAGCTCATATTCATAATAAGAGCCCTGCTCAGGGTCTTTCTTTTCATACGTATTGAGCAAGCCCACCCCTTCCAACAAATAGCGCGCTTTCAACAACTGCTCCGTATTGAGTGAGCAAAGCTTTAAAAGATGAGCATGACTATGAATCTCCGATACTCCCGCTCGAATCAGGGGGAGTTGATAAGCCAACGTCATGTACAGCGACATGGCCGATGCGCCGATCATCGGTTGATACAAATGGATGAGACTCATAAGATCAGCACTGTGGACAGGGCGCCCAGAGCGGCAGCGCCAGCCGATATCTTTCCAGAATATCGCCATCAATCGGCCTCCTTGAACCAATGTTGCCTCATTCAGGTTGTATCATTGTAACATACAACCCATGCTTAGAGCCAAAGCTTATTTTGAAATGAAATCACTTGGGATCATCCTGATTTTTCTCTTCCACCAATGCTTTTCTCGAACGATGCAACAAGTCTTCCAGTTCATTGACAAAGACATTAATATCCTTAAACTGACGGTACACCGACGCGAATCGCACATAGGCCACTTCATCAATCTCCATTAACCGTTCCATCACCATTTCCCCGATTTCCTTGGTGGGCACTTCGGACACACCCGCTTGCCGCAAAGCCCGTTCAATTTCCACCACAAGCGATTCCAAACGCGCCAAGGGAACCGGTCGTTTTTCGCAAGCCCGGATCAAACCCCTGAGCAGCTTTTCGCGGCTAAACTCTTCCCGGCTCCCTTCTTTTTTTATCACGATCAACGGTTGCTGTTCCACCGTTTCAAACGTGGTAAAGCGCTGTTCACACTGTTCACACTCCCGGCGGCGTCGAATCGCGCGTCCTTCGTGCACAGGTCGCGAGTCCAACACACGACTGCCATGATTACCGCAAAATGGACATCTCAAGAATCCGTTCCTCCTTTATCCTGCCTACCCATCTATCAAATGAAGGAAAGCGATACCCCTCTCATCGCAAAAAATCGACTATATTACCATTTTAAAGATAAACTTCGGCAAATCAATGGCATTTTGTCAACAGAAAAACGAGCCCCTCGCCTGCAGATGGAGATGTCACATTTTCTCTGCTTTTTCTCAATCATAAATTAAACAATCCTTAATAAAATCCCTTGCCGCCTACATTTAGCATTTAAAACTACATCCTATAATAACTGATGTGACCTCAGTCGATGCAGGTTGAAGGGGGAATTACATGTTACGCAAATGCATCATTTTTCTCTCATTGTTTAGCTTGACCGCATGTCAAATGCCATCAGCAACGGCGATAAATATAATACAGAACGAACAAACATTAAAGCTGACCATCCCGTATGAAATTGGACGGCTAGACTCTTCCCTCGCCGTGGACGCCAATGAGATGATGATCTTGAACCAAGTGGGAGAGGGTCTTATGCGCTTAAACCAAAACCATCAGCCCATCCCCGCATTGGCGACGGAAGTGATCACCAATGCCGACCAAACCTTATATACGTTTAAGCTGCGTAATGCCTCTTGGCAAGATGGGGAATCAGTCACCGCGTATGATTTTGAAAATGCATGGAAACGCACCCTCCATCCAAGGACGAACTCACCCAATGCTTATTTATTTTACCCCATCGTCAACGCGCAAAACTATCATCTAGGCGAAGTGGGCGCGGATAAAGTGGGTATCAAAGCAATCGATGAGGAGACGCTTCAAGTGCGTCTATCCCAACCGGTTCGCCATTTCTTATCATTGCTCGCGCTTACGCCTTTCCTGCCGCAACGCACTTCGTTGGTCAAACAGCAAGGGAGGGATTACGGGAAAAATCTCCTCTCCCTTAGCAACAACGGGCCATTCATCATTTATGATGTGTCAGCGAACGGAACCATCGTCCTGAAAAGAAATGACCGGTATTGGGATAAAGAACATGTGAAGTTGGATTATATCGCCTTATACGTCTCTAATCACCCTACACGGACCCTTAATTTGTATAACGCCGGCAAGATCGACATCACCCGGATTGGCCGCGAGTTTGCCCAGGCTTACGCCAACACGAATGAATTCCATTCAACCCAGATGTGGACAACGCAATATATCCGCTTCAACAGCAAAAAGAAATTCTTCCAAAACAAAAAAATCAGGCAAGCCATCAACCTCGCCATCGATCGGGAGCAGTTGGTTTCCGAGCTTAAAAATCAGGCCCAACCTGCGGGAGGATTAATTCCGCCGTCGATGAAAGGATTCAAGGACTCATTCCGTAAAGAATGGCCTTTGCAAGCGCCCAAAGTGGATGTAGCCAAAGCGCAAGCCCTGTTTAAAGAAGGTTTGGCGGAACTGGGCATCACTAAGCCGCCGTCCGGCCTGATCATGCTGAGTTACGAAGATGACCGCATGCAATTGGCTGTGGAACTGAAAAGACAACTCAGACAAAATCTGAACCTTCCCCTGTTATTAAACACCACATCGCGGACGGACAAATATCGTCTTGAAAAGACAGGCCAATTCGACCTTTCGTTATCCGATTGGGCAACGACGTATCCCGATCCATATACCCTGTTGGAGACATTCACCAGCGATCATCCGGCCAACACCGGGGGGTACAAAGACAAGCCTTACGATGAGACATTGAAACGCTCCGCCTATTCTTCCCTGATCAAACAACAAGTGAAGTACCTGGCCCAAGCGGAAAAGTTTTTGATTGTTGAGGACCAAGCGGCCATACCACTCTACTATGTCAATGATTCCACCCTCATCAAACAACGCGTCCATTCGTTTATCCGCCATCCATTTGGTCCGCCGTACTCCTTTAAATGGGCGTATATTGGGGAACAGGAATGATCCCCCCTTATGAGTTATTTCTAGAAGCTATTTCAAAAATCTTTTGGATGGAGAAAGGGCTATGGCGATCGCGCCAAAACCGTTTTCCCATTCGCTTCACTCGTCCATCGGCGCTCATCGGAAAAAGGTTTTTCCGCTCATCAACGACTTTTGAAATAACTTCTAACTTTCGTTTGATTTTCTGTGAATATGTGAATGTCGTGACAATCTTGTTCGTATTCTGAATATGATTTAAAATAAAGGTTGAGAACATATATTCTTTCTCTTTGTATTCCAAGGGGGGCACTCATGCAAGGAAGGATCATTACCAAAGATTCGTTTCAAATCGTCGGGATCGGATGGACGGGGCCTTATACCATGTCCAGGGAAATCCCCAAACTATGGGAACAATTCGTCAAGCGGATTCACGAGATTCCACATCAGGTACGTCCCGGTTCCTTTGTCTGCCCCGGCCACGATCGCGTGACCGACTTTACCTGTTATATTGCGGTTGAAGTGAAAACGGCCGAAAATGTGCCGGAAGGCATGTTGGCCCTTACCGTTCCCACCCAGCGTTATGCCGTCTTCACTCATCGTGGATCGGTGCGCAACGCCCCTGCCACTTATCAACGCGCATGGAAATGGATTGAAAAAATGGGCTACCAAAAAGATCACAGCACGTTGGGATTGGAAATCTATGACCACCGTTACACACCCGTAACCCACAATCCGGACGCACCGGATAACATGTATGACATCTATATTCCCATCAAACGGTAAACACAGGCCCAACAACAACGCCCCCTGACAGGATCAGGGGGCGTTGTTGTGCAACGTTCAGATGAATTTCATGGGAACCACAAAAAAAGAAACCCTTTTTCCGTGCCGGAAAAAGGATTTCTTTTCATTTATCTTTATACCGCAAGTTCCAATACCATTCGTTGACCCACATACTTCACCAAATCTACCACCCGGCATGAGTAACCCCATTCATTATCGTACCAAGCAAGCACTTTCACTTGCCGTTCACCCATTACCATCGTGGACAGGGCATCGACGATGGAAGAATGTTCATTGCCGTTGAAATCGGAGGAGACGAGCGGTTCTTCACAGTATTGCAAGATGCCTTTCATTTTCGTCTCAGCCGCTTCTTTCAACGCTTGATTTACCTCTTCCGCTGTGACCTTGACTTTCAGATCAACGACCAAATCGACCACGGACACATTGGGTGTCGGAACGCGCAAAGCGAATCCGTTCAACTTCCCTTTCAACTCAGGCAAGACCAAGCCCAATGCTTTGGCTGCCCCTGTTTTCGTCGGAATGATCGATTGCGCGCAAGCGCGGGCGCGACGCAAATCCTTATGTGGATTATCCAGGTTTTTTTGGTCGTTCGTGTAAGCGTGCACCGTTGTCATCAAACCATATTCAATCTCAAATGCTTGATGCAACACCTTTGCAACTGGAGCCAAGCAATTGGTCGTGCATGAAGCATTGGAGATTATATGGTGCTGTTCCGGATCATAAGCGTTTTCATTTACTCCCATGACCACGGTAATGTCTTCATTCTTGCCCGGCGCCGTAATCACCACTTTCTTGGCACCGGCTTTCAAATGTTTCGCCGCTCCCTCCCGGTCACAAAACTTACCCGTCGCCTCGACGACAATATCGACACCCAGTTCCGCCCAAGGCAACTCTTCCGGATTCCGGTTGGAAACCAAGCGCACCAACTGATCGTTTACCATCAGTCCTTCTTCAACCGCTTTCACTTCGCCAGCAAACATGCCATGTATGGTATCATATTTCACTAAATGTGCTAACGTTTCCGCTGGATAACTCGCATTGATCGCTACCACTTCAAGGGATGGATCCTGCACCGCTTGGCGGAATACCATCCTCCCAATCCGTCCCAATCCATTAATTGCAACACGCACAGCCATGAAGCCGCTCTCCCCTCGCTATATGTTACATACCATCTCTCTTTTTTATTATAATCAGTATAACACATTTTTCAATACAAAAACAAAAAACCCGCTCCAATGCCGGAACAGGTTACTCTAATTGCGCTGATTATTCAGCATTTATTGTTTTTTACAATTGCTGATCTTCCAAAAAGTGTTGATCATCTCTCAGTAAATGCTGGTAACATTCTTTGTATTTCTGATAATAAAAACTGACCCGGTACACATACTCCCGTGTCTCTTTGATGGGTATCCGCGCCGCGCCCTGCCGTGTTCCATCCCAGACCCCTTGGTTCAGCCACCGCGTGACCCGATTGTGCCCACAATTATAGGCGGCCATCACGGCCACTTTATTTCCGTTATACCGTTTGGTCAAGTAAGAGATGTACCAAGAACCCATATGAATATTGATTGCCGGGTCGCGGATATACTCCCTGAGCGCTGGCGAAAATCCGCCGCGCTGAATCATCCAATCCAAGGTCTCCGGCATCAGTTGCATCAATCCTTGCGCGCCCACCGCGGACTCCTCTTCCGGCTGAAACTGGGACTCGGCCCGGATAATGGCCATGACCAAAAACGGATCCGCTCCGGTGGCTTCCGCACTGTTTAAAATCAAGTGTTCATACTTTAAGGGATAAATGAGGCGGTCGAGCCACGGCGTGACCATGATCCACAACATCCAGAGAAGGAACAAAAATCCGATCCAGCTCGCTTTGGGGCTCGGCAACGCATCCAGGCCCGGTCTCACCCATTTTTTAAGGACAGATCGTTCCATAAGCACTCAACCTGCTTCTCTGTCTCTTCCAGCGTGCCGCTATTGTCGATCACATAATCAGCCCACTGTTTTTTCTCCTCGATCCCGAGCTGGGACGCAATGCGTGCCTTCGCTTCCTGTTCGCTCAACTGATTTCGGTCCATCAGCCTCGCCAACTGAATCGATTCCGGCACGTAGACCAAGATGACTTCATCCACCAACGGCGTCATCTTCTCTTCGATCAACAGCGGCACATCCCATATGATGACAGCTCGCGGATCCGCTTGCCGCGCCTTCTCCGCATCTTGCCTCATTTTGCCCATGATGAGCGGATGAAGGAGTTGGTTCAGCTTGCGCCTTGCCCCTTCATCATGAAAAATGATGCTCCCCAGCGCCGGGCGGTTTAATCTACCCGCCTCATCCAACACTTCATTTCCAAAGGTGGCAACGACCCGCGCCAACCCTTCAGTTCCCGGTTCGACCACTTCCCGTGCCACTTGATCCGCATCAATGATGACCGCTCCCCGCTCTCTCAACATTTGAGCCACTGTGCTTTTTCCTGTCGCGATCCCACCGGTTAATCCGAAAATCATCTGCATCGCTCCTCTAAAAAAACCGTAGCAAACCCAACACGATAAAAAAGATTCCCGGCACATATCCCATCCAGCGAAATTGGGCCCGCTCCGCGTTCATAAAGCCAAACCACATTCCCAACCGCAAACAAGCCGCACTCATCAACGAAATGACCAATGCCACCACCAGGGGAGACATGCCCATAAACGCAGCCCCCAAACCGGCGGCGAAAGCGTCCAATGAAAGGGCCGCACCCAACAAGACGGCTTCATAACCCGAAATTGTGCCGGACGCATCCATGTCTGCGGCCATGGGGGTTTTTAAAATTTGCACAACCAGCCCCCACTTTTCCAGATGAAAGGTCCAAATGGTGGGTTGCGCCGAATCTGATTGCTGGGCAACCACCCTCGTACCGGTATCCCTCTGTGGACGAAACGCTTGCACCAACGCAATCACGCCTAGCGCCATAAAGAGAATGGCTCCAAACTCATGCATGAGCGCAGGAGAGAAGAGACGGGCAATCCCTTTCCCCAAAAGCATTGCCATATAAATGACAGCCCCGGAACAACTGGCGATAATCATGATGGAGAAAAAGGGAATGCGCACCTTTCTCATGCCAAATGTCGTTCCAGCGCCGAAGCCGTCTACACTTACCGCCAACGCTAACCAAATCACCGATAACCCGTGCCACATGGTGAGTCACCTCTTCTTTGATAGGCTGATACCACCTATCTTATGAAAGAGGCCCAGAATGGGGTTACCTTTGACATACCCGACAGATATGGGTGCCTCGTCCACCCACGACAATCCGCTCAATCGGACTGCCGCACCGCCCGCACGGTTCACCTTTCCGTCCATATACTTGGATCTTGAGCTGGAACATCCCCATCTCCCCTTCCCCATTGAGATAGGATCGCACCGAGGAACCGCCCAACTCAACAGCTTCTGTCAAGGTTTTCTTAATGCTGTGATACAATCGCTCCACTTCTTCCTCCGTCAAGGAAGCCGCGGTGCGTTCCGGATGAATCCCCGCTCCAAAAAGGGACTCGTCCACATAAATATTGCCTAAGCCAACGAGATATTCCTGATTTAACAAAACCACTTTCACTTTGGCTTTTCGCTGGGCTAACGTCGTTTGGAACCACTCCAGCGTAAATGAGTCAGATAACGGTTCCGGTCCCAACTTATTAAGCGGTTTCCGCTGTTCCTCTTCCCCAAGGGTAAACAAATGCATCGTGCCAAACTGGCGCACATCGTGATAACGCAACTGCGTGCCATCCGTAAACTGAAATATCACATGCGTATGCTTCTCCAGCGGGTCGGTTTCTTCTGCCAACCGATACTTTCCTTCCATGCGCAGATGGGAAACGAGCACCCATGGAGGACAGATGATTTTTAAAAATTTTCCCCGCCGTTGCACGTCCGTAATGGTACAACCGATCAGCTGTTGGCGAAACAGCTCCACATCATCCGGATGTTGAATGATGCGCGGCAGCTTCACCGTCACATCGGCAATCGTTTTTCCCACTACCAAGCGCTTTAATGTTTTTCGTACAGTTTCTACCTCAGGCAATTCAGGCACTGAGTCTCCCTCCCCCATATACAGACATAAGCTCAAAACCGCCACTTGCTTTCCGAAATGGCGGCTCGGCTCATGAAGGACCCCTCTAGTGGATCATTTCGCTTCATACCAAGTTTCCCCAACATTCACATCGACTTTGAGCGGCACGGATAACGGCAACGCATCTTCCATCACCGCAACGACCAAGTCTTTCATTTCCTCCAGCTCGGCTTCAGGAACTTCAAAGATCAATTCGTCATGCACTTGCAGCAACATCCGGCTCGCCAAATTCCGTTCTTTCATCGCCCGCGCCAACTTCACCATCGCCAGTTTGATAATATCCGCCGCCGTTCCTTGGATTGGCGTATTCATCGCGGTGCGCTCCGCAAAACTGCGCTCACCAAAGTTTTTCGCGTTGATGCTTGGCAAGTATCGGCGCCGGCCCGATAAAGTGGCGACGTAACCATCCCGACGCGCCTGCTCCACAATGGAATCCATGTATCGCTTTACGCCCGGATAGGTTTCGAAATAGCGATCGATGAATTCACGGGCTTCTTTTTGGGCGATGTCCAAGCCCCTCGCCAATCCGAAACCGCTGATTCCATAAACGATCCCGAAATTGACCGCCTTCGCTTGGCGGCGCATCAGGGAAGTGACCTCATCTTCAGCCACACCAAATACATCCATTGCCGTTTGAGTATGAATATCTTTGTCTTCTTTAAATGCCTTTTGGAGTTGCTCATCTTCGGCGATATGGGCAAGCACACGCAACTCAATCTGCGAATAATCAGCGGCCAGGATGTGCCAGCCGGGCTCAGACGGGATGAACACTTGGCGAATCCGTCGGCCTTCCTCCATCCGAATCGGGATATTCTGCAGGTTTGGCTCAGTCGAACTCAAGCGACCTGTCGCGGTGACCGTTTGGTTAAACCGGGTATGGATCTTGCCGTCAGGGCCAATTTCTTTTTTCAAACCCTCAATATAAGTAGAATACAACTTTCCGACTTGGCGGTAGTGTAAAATCTTCTCAACAATTTCGTGTTGGGGCGCCAGCTTTTCCAGTACATCCGCGCTTGTCGAATAACCCGTCTTCGTCTTCTTCAATACAGGCAGCCCCAGCTTGTCAAACAGGATTTCACCCAATTGTTTGTGCGAATTGATGTTAAACGTGGTGCCCGCCAGCTCATATATCTCCTGTTCCAACCGATCCAAGCTGTGCTTCAGCTCCACGCCGAGTTCTTCCAACCGATCCTTATCGATGTGGACGCCTTGCCGCTCCATATCGGCCAACACACTGGAGAGCGGCATCTCCAACCCAAACATCAATTCATCTAGGTCTGTATCCGTCAATTCTTGCTTGAGCGTCGGCGCCACTTGATAAATCGCCTTCGATTTGGCGGCGAGATGACGGGCGAGTGCTTCCCCTGTGGGCACTTTACGTTTCGCACCCTTTCCATACACTTCGTCGTCCGAGGGAATCGGCTCTTTCCCGTAACGGGCTATGATATCACTCAATTCCATCTGCGATTCAGACGGATCAAGCAAATACGCCGCCAACAAAACGTCAAACGAAAGCCCTGCTACCTCTATCCCTTTGTTCGCCAACACAATCTGTGTCTTTTTCAAATCATACACCAGCTTGTGGCGCTTTGGATCCATGAGCCAGTCACGCACGAATTCACTTTCCTCCACCAGCGAATAGGGCAGGTATAGCTGCGTCTCTCCGTCGGAAACGGATAAACCGATCACCTCTGCGCGATGCGGGTTGTCTTCTGTCGCTTCGACAAACAAGGCGAGAGTGTCTTGGTCAAAGATCTCCTGCGCTTCAACCAACTCCGACACGGAGGTCACTTCCCGGACAGTTACATCGCTCGTTGCCGTTTGCCCTGTTTTCCCTGCGGCTTGGTCTTGTTTTCCAATGCGGGACAATAACGTTTTAAACTCCATCTTCTTGAAAAATTCGGCGATCCGCTCCGGATCCCGTTCGGGCAATTGTAAAGCCTCCAAACCGAACTCGAGCGGCACTTTGGTATAAATCGTGGCCAGCTTTTTGCTGAGCAGTGCCTGCTCTTGATGTTCACGCACTTTTTCCTGCAGCTTCTTGCCGGGCAACTCATCCACATGGGCGATCACTTCCTCGACGGACGGGTATTGGGCCAATAGTTTTAAGGCCGTCTTCTCACCCACACCGGGAATGCCCGGGATATTGTCGGATGAGTCTCCCATTAACCCTTTGAGATCAATGATCTGCAACGGGGATAACCCGTACTTATCCCGGATCGCCTGGACATCATAACGTTCCGTCTCCGTTACCCCTTTTCGGGTCAAAAGGAGCTCTACATGTTCATCCACCAATTGCAACAAATCTTTATCCCCGCTGACGATCAAAGTTTCAACGCCCTGGGGGCCACATTCCTTCGCCAAGGTTCCGATAATGTCGTCCGCTTCATAATTGGCCAACTCATACGTAGGCACTTGAAACGCGTGCAGCAGCTCTTGCACGAGTGGAAGTTGCTCCGCCAACTCACCTGGGGTTTTCTGGCGGGTCCCTTTATATTCCTGATAGCTTTCATGGCGAAACGTCGTTTTCCCGGCATCAAAGGCCACCAGCATGTGGGTTGGTTTTTCTTCCTCGATGATTTTCATCAGCATCATCGCAAAACCGTACACCGCATTGGTATAGACGCCACTTGAATTGGTCAATAACGGAAGAGCATAAAACGCACGATAAGCAATACTATTGCCATCCACTAATATCAACTTGCTCACGAATGTTTTCACACCTTTTTTCCTGGATTTCGCTGGGTCGATTCATTTTTTTCGTACCTTCCTATTGTAACACGAGCAAATTTTCTGCTTCCAGTTTTTCGGTAACAAAAACCGAACAAATGCTCTAATGAACGACGCCCAGCAGCTAACACATTGCTGCTGGGCGTCGTTCATGATTACGCCATCTCTTGTTCTACAATATGCTCTTGCGGCAGCGGATCAGGAAACCGGCTCCAATCCAGCTCCATCTCTTCATCCGTCAACAATAACGCGTCCAACTGCGCCTCAATCTCGCTACGATTCAGGTCGATGCCAATTATGACAAGCTCTGTCATCCGGTCACCGTATAACTCGTCCCACGTCGCTTGAATCTCCGGATACTCAGCCAACACTTCCCGTTGCTCTTCTTCCGGCATCGCGGCAATCCAATATCCTTCCGCGCCCATTTGGATCGATGGCCCCGCTTGGCTAAATTGAACCGCCAACTCATTTCGGGTGGCCAGCCACAACATCCCTTTGGCGCGCACCACTTCTTCCGGCCATTGGTACAGCCAGTCGTTTAGCCGCTCAGGGTGAAAGGGGCGTCGGCGGCGGTAAACAAACGAGGTTATGCCATACTCATCCGTTTCCGGAGTGTGTTCCGTTTGCAACTCTTTGATCCATCCAGCCGATTGGCTTGCCTCTTCAAAATCAAAGCGTTCTGTATGCAAGATCTCCTTGGGATCCACTTGGCCGTGGGCAGCGCGAATGAACTTGGCCTTCGGTTGCAATTTGCGCAACACGGCCTCTAGCCGATCGGCCTCTTCCGCTGAAATCATGTCGCATTTGTTTAATATCAACACATCGCAAAACTCAATCTGATCAATCAGCAAGCTGACCACATCCCGGGTGTCTTCTTCCCCCAGCGCTTGCTTGCGGTCAAGCAAACTCTCCCCAGACGAGAAATCATGCCAAAACCGATGGGCATCCACTACCGTGACCATGGTATCCAATCGGCACAAGGACGGAAGATCGATGCCATTCTCCTCATCCGAATAGGTAAAAGTTTGCGCGACCGGAATCGGCTCGCTGATCCCGGTTGATTCAATCAAGATATAGTCATAGCGATTTTCTTTGGCCAGTCGTTCCACTTCCTTTAACAAATCCTCTCTTAACGTGCAACAGATGCATCCGTTGGACAGCTCAACCAACCTCTCTTCAGTGCGGGACAGATTCGCCTCTTTGCCGATCAAGTTGGCATCAATATTGATTTCGCTCATATCATTCACAATCACGGCCACTTTTAAGCCTTGGCGATTGTTCAGGACATGGTTTAATATCGTCGTTTTGCCTGAACCAAGGTATCCGCTCAACACAGTCACTGGAATTTTCGATTGCATGCTCGTCGCCCCCTCTTTCTTTTACCAGACCTAATATATCGTAATTATTACGATTTGTAAACGATGTTAAGCCGTATTATCCCTATATAAACGGAATCATTTTTGTTTTTTACACAAAATAAAACAGCCCGCCTGAGTTGTTGGGCGGGCTGTTTGATCTATTTGACCAGCTTATGCTGAAGGGGGGCTCATTTAATTTAAGTCCACATGATTTCCTGTCTCGATATACACAATACTCTCCGCGATATTGGTCGCATGGTCGGCGATCCGCTCCAGATAGCGGGCCACAAAGCTTAGTTTCATGGCCACTTCCACATGTTGGTTCCCTTGCATATACGCGCTTAGCTCCTTAAGGAGGTCAAAATACATCTTGTCTACTTGATCATCCGTCTTAGCCAGTTGCTTTGCCAATTCAACATTGCCATCAATATAACTGTTAATTCCATCATTCACCATTTTTTGGGTGACTTGCGCCATTTTCGGGATATCGATCAGTTCCTTAAACAGCGTGAGCTTGTCCTCTTTCATCTGAATGGTGACTTGGGCGATGTTGACTGCCAAATCGGCCATCCGCTCCATGTCAGATGCGATTTTGATCGCGGCGATTAAGAGGCGCAGATCTTTGGCCACCGGTTGCTGTGTCGCAATCAGTTTGGCGACCGTGTCGTCAATCACGGTTTCCAGCCGATCCATCTCTTTGTCTTCCAATACCACTTGCTGGGCCAACACGTCATTCTGAGTAGCCAGCGAACGAACCGCTTTGTCGATCGCGATTTCCAATCTCTCACCCATCTTTAACAACAAACGTTTCACTTCTTGCAACGACTGATCAAATGGACGCATTCAAACTCCTCCTTAAACCGCTCATTAACCGAAACGGCCTGTAATGTAATCTTCAGTCTGTTGATGATCCGGGTTTGAGAAAAGCTTGTCAGTATCATTGTACTCAATGAGATCACCATTTAAGAAAAAGGCGGTTTTGTCAGAGATGCGCGCCGCTTGCTGCATGTTGTGGGTCACGATGACAATCGTGTAGTTTTTCTTCAACTCTTGCACGAGTTCCTCGATTTTCAGTGTGGAGATGGGGTCAAGAGCGGATGTGGGCTCGTCCATCAAGAGAATATCCGGTTCAACTGCCAGCGCGCGCGCAATGCACAGGCGTTGTTGCTGACCCCCAGATAAGCCGGTGGCCCGATCTTTGAGGCGATCCTTCACCTCATCCCACAGGGCCGCCCCGCGCAAGCTGCGTTCAACGATCTCATCCAGTTTCTTTTTATTGCTCAGCCCATGAATCCGCGGACCGTATGCGACGTTGTCATAAATGCTTTTGGGAAAAGGATTGGGGGATTGGAAAACCATGCCGACCCGTTTGCGCAACATTTCAACATCCACATCATCAGAATAGATATCGGTTTCGTTGATCAAGATTTCCCCTTCGATCCGTACGTTGGGAATCAAATCGTTCATGCGGTTGATCGTGCGCAAAAAGGTGGATTTCCCGCATCCCGAAGGTCCGATCAAGGCGGTGACGGTCCGCTCTTCGATATTCATGTCAATGTTTTTCAACGCTTGCTTTTCCCCATAATACAAATCCAGTTTTTTTACTGAAATCGCTATTGGATTCACCAGTATCTCTCCTTCTAACGGTTTACCGCTGAAATTTATTGCGCAGATAAATCGCGATTCCGTTCATCGTCAGCAGGATGGCCAGCAACACGATGATGCCGGCGGCCGCCAAATTGGAAAATTCCGCTTTGGGCTGGGACACCCAGTTAAAGATCTGAATCGGCAACGCCGAGAACTCATCAAACACGGTAGACGGTGTAAAGGCCAGGAACGTAGCGGCCCCCACCATGATGAGCGGTGCCGTTTCCCCGATCGCACGGGACAACGCCAGGATCGTCCCTGTCAAAATCCCGGGCATGGCGTAAGGAAGCACCACATTTTGAATCGTTTGCCAACGGGTGGCGCCCATTGCGAGTGACGCTTGCCTGAGCGAATTGGGCACACTGGAAATCGCTTCACGCGCCGCCACAATCACGACAGGCAACACCAGCAAGGTGAGGGTTAATCCACCCGCCAAGACACTTTTCTTTAAAGCAAGCACCCGCACAAAGATGGTCAGTCCAAGCATCCCGAACACAATGGAGGGAACCCCTGCCAGGTTGCTGATATTGACTTGGATCAAGGTGCTCAGCCACCCTTTTTTGGCATACTCCTCCAAGTAAATTGCGGCCCCCACACCAATGATGAACGTAAGCGGGGCCGTAATGCCGATCAACCAGACGGAACCCCACAGGGCCCCTTTAATCCCCGCGCGGGAAGGGAAACGGGACGCAAAATTGTTCATGAAATCGGCGGTCAGATAAGACCAGCCTCTTTGAAAGATATCAAACAGAAGCACAGCCAGAACAAAGACACCCACCAGCGTCGCCAGGAAGAAGCCCCAATGTGCCAATCTGTTTTGGGCGCGGCGCGATTTGACCCGGGAAGCGATCTTTTGCTCCGAAGCGTATGCCCGCTCATCGTTAACGGCCATTTTGTGTTTTGACATCATCTCTTCAGCCGCCATCAATATTCCTCCTTATAGCGGCGCGAGATATACAGCGCCAACAAATTCATGATCAACGTAATGACAAATAAAGTGGCTCCCACCGCATAAATGGAATAATAGGACAAGCTATGGTAAGAGATATCCCCCGTTGCCGCCTGAACCATGAACGCGGTCATTGTTTGGATTGATTCAAAGTAACTGAACGACAAGTTCGGCGTGGAACCCGCGACAATCGTAACAGCCATCGTTTCACCAACCGCCCGGGACAAGGCCAATACGAAAGAAGCCACGATTCCGGATAACGCCGCGGGCAACACCACTTTCAAAGAGACTTCCAAACGGGTGGAACCCAAGCCGTATGCCGCTTCGCGAATATTGCGCGGCACCGCCCGCATCGCATCTTCACTGAGACTGGCAATCATCGGCAGAATCATGAAGCCAACGACCAAGCTGGCGCTTAACGCATTGAAAAAATCCATGCCGGGAAAGAGGTTGCGCAATAATGGCGTGACAAACGTGATGCCAAAGTATCCGTACACAATCGTTGGAATCCCCGCCAGCACCTCCAAAATGGGTTTGATGATTCGGCGGATGCGGTCAGGCGCATATTCACTTAAATAAATCGCACTCCCAATCCCGAGGGGCAAGGCCACAATCGCCGCCCCGAGGGTGATTTGCAGGGAGCCCACCAAGAGAGGCAAGATTCCAAATTCACGTTGATCTTCACTGAACAATGCAGTCCACTTTGTACCCGTAATAAATTCGACAAACGGTACTTCTGCAAAAAAAGAGGCCGTTTCTTTAATGAGTGTGAACACGATCCCCACGGTGGTAAGCACCGAAATCAAGCCACAAACAAGCAAAAACCCCGGTATCAGGGATTCCATTTTCGTTTTCCAAGTCTTTTCCTTGCGAAAAAAATTTTTTCTTTCCGCCAACTGGGACATGATACCTCCCCTTTCTATCGTAAAAACACAAGAAAAACGGGTACCCCTTCCCCGTTGTGGGAAAGAGGCCCCAACTTCCATGGCGTGCGGTATTCCGGATTATTTCACTTTACCCAGACCTTCTTGATACTTCGCATCCGGCAGCGGGACATAGCCAACTTCTTTAACAAGATCTTTTGCCGTTTCCAGATAGAACTTCACGAACTCTTTCACTTCGGGCTTCTGCATAGATTTGTTGCTTGGGTAGATGAAAATCGGACGGGACAGCGGTGCGTAAGTGCCATCGTTAATCGTTTTTTCGCTTGGCTCAACCGCTCCTTTGCCCGCATCGATCGGAACGATTTTCAACTTGTCTTTGTTTTCCACATAATACGCGTAACCGAAGTAACCCAAGCCGCCTTTATCCCCTTCCACACCTTTCACCAATACGTTGTCATCTTCGGATTGGGTGTAGTCGGTGCGGCTTTTCCCTTCTTCACCCACAATTTCTTTGGTGAAGTAGTCAAACGTGCCGGAAGCGGTACCCGGTCCGTACAATTTGATCGGTTCCGCCGGGAAGCTGTCACGAACATCTTTCCAGGTTTTCACTTTGGAGTTGGGTTCCCAGATCTTTTTCAACTCGTCAACCGTCAACTTGTCAACGAACGTGTTTTCTTTATTCACAACCACTGCAATTCCGTCAGACGCAACGGGAATTTCGATCGGCTCAATTCCGTTTGGTTTTGCAGCTTCTTTTTCTTCATCTTTGATTGGGCGGGAAGCATCGGCAACATCGATTTCGCCGCTGGCCCATTTTTTGAAGCCACCGCCGGTACCCGATTCACCAACGGTCACTTTCACACCAGGGTTTGCTTTCATAAACTCTTCCGCCACTGCTTGAGAGATTGGGAAGACGGTGGATGAACCATCGATTTTAATCGTGCCCGTCAATTCTTTCTCTCCGCCATTGCCGGTTGCTTTATTGCCTTGACCCCCGCAACCGACGAGAGCACCGAAAGCAAGTGTAAAAACACTTCCGAGAATAAGCCCCTTCTTCAACATAAGCGTTTTCCCCCTAAAAAAAACAGATGATTTCCTTGCGACACTTGTACTATAAGCTTTTATTTTTATTGAACAATAAATTCGATGTTAATGTTTTGTAAATGAGGACGTTTTTCAATGACTTCGACTACAACCGGTATCTGCGATACATCCAAAAGACCATTCAATTGGCCACTGATTTTCGCTTTCGTGTTTTCAAAAATTGGCATGTTAGACATAAAAAAGTCGTCAAAATGACGTCTTTCTCGGGCTAGGTTTCATTCTTCTCACATCATGCTTTTCTCGACCACTATTTTTTGTTCCTCCATAACATCAAACATATGCTCATATGGAGTGTCGAAGTGAAAAACCACGCTAATTGAACTTTTCTGTGTATCCTACTAGCAAATTTGTCAGCCTTCTGAATAAAGAATGCGAAAAACCTTTTCGCGTCGGGGAGAGTTAAACGAAATTTTTTCCAAGCTCTAATATAATAGGATCCATTTTTTCTACTGATTGATGGGCTATCACTGAAAGGGGTTCTCCATTCTGGATTTTAAATACCTTTTCTCCATTAACTTCAAATTCAATGTGATACCCTCTTACATAAACCGGCGCCCTTTTAACATTGAATAAATCTATACGACGCCCCGAGTGTTTCCGCGATGGCCAACATTTTACCGAACCAGACGTTTTGAAAAAAGATTCTCAGTACGCTATATTGGTCCATTCCATGTACTGATGTTCTACGTATGATAATGTGTAATAATTTACTCAAAGGGAGTTGGAATTGGTGAAATCAAAAACGCAGCTAACCGGGCGGGTTATCTTTAGAGGAGATCCGGGTTATGAAAGTGCACGCAAGAATTGGGATCCCCATACTAATAGATTCCCCAAAGTGTTTGTGTTTGCCCAAAGGACGCAAGATGTAGCAAACGCCATAAAATGGGCCCGTGCGAATAATGTCCCTATTCGTGCCAGAAGTGGAAGGCATGCGTTAGAAACAAATCTTTCTCAGGTCAACGGGGGCATTGTAATCGATGTAAGTAATATGAAAAAAATTAGGTTAAATAAAAAAAATGGAACTGCGATTGTTGAGACGGGCAATACAGTGGGAAGAATTGTGAAGACACTTGCACGACAAGGATTTATGGCTCCCTTTGGTGACAGCCCTTCTGTCGGGATCGGTGGCATCACACTTGGTGGGGGAATCGGGCCGCTCCAGCGGTCAATCGGTCTCCTCAGCGATAACCTGATCGGACTTGAAATGGTTGACGCGAAGGGAAGAGTTATTCGTGCCGACAAAAATCATAACGCTAATCTCCTGTGGGCTTCCCGCGGGGGTGGCGGTGGTAACTTTGGGGTATACACCAGATACAAATTCAAAGTGCATCGCGCACCAGCCATGGCTACAGTATTTCGCATCATCTGGCCATGGAATCAATTCGAAAAGGTATTCAAAGTATGGCAGCAATGGGCTCCTTCCATCGATCCGAGACTGGGCACCCACTTAGAAATCGGCCCGAAAAACGGAGGACTTGTCACTATGGAAGGGCTGTTCCTCGGACCAAAATCGGAGGCCGTTCGCCTATTAAAGCCCGTTGTGAGCGTCGGAACTCCCACGACGAAAATAATCCGGTGGTTACCTTACCCGGAAGCAGTGAACTTTTTATTACCTCCCGATCCAGTCCTTACTCAAAGGTTCAGCAACCAGTTCTCTTCCGGTTTCGCAAGGCGCCCATTCCCAGATAAGGCGATTAAGGCTATGCGCGAATTTTTAGAGAAAGCGAAGGGGGAAGCCGCAGGATTCTTTTTCCTCAACTGGGGCGGAGCTGTAAGCCGTATATCACCCAAAGCAACGGCGTTCTTCTGGCGTAAAGCAAAATTTTACGTTGAGTGGAATAGTTCATGGATAAAGCAATCCGAAGCCGCTAAAAATATCGCCCTTGCTCGCAATACACGCCGGAAGCTCCAGCCTTTTATCGTTGGGTCCTATATAAACGTTCCAGACCAGGGGATTAAAAATTCCGGGCCAGTTTACTATGGAGCAAACTATTCCAGATTGCGCAGAGTAAAAGCCGAATATGACCCTGGAAATGTATTTCACTTCCCTCAGAGTATCCCCCCTGCCATTCAGAAATAAGCTCAGAGTAAAGGCTGCTTTTATCACGAAAACTGAACATCTCAGTCAATTACCCATTTCAAAAACCAAATCAAACCCATATTCCATAGTTTGCCCTTCCTTAAGATCTTGGGGTAGCTGTTGGTTGTTTCCCTTTTCGCTTTCCCCAAGGTTTGATGACCGAAAGGCAATAACAGGAAAAGACAGGACCACTAAGGGTTCCTGTCTTTTTTTGCGAATGGGAAGGTAAGAGTGAATGTGGTGCCTCGCCCGATTTGGCTGGCTACCTCAATCTCCCCTTGATGCGCCTCCACCAGGTGTTTCACAATCGCCAAGCCCAACCCCGTTCCGCCGGAATCGCGTGCCCGCGCCTTATCGACGCGATAAAACCGTTCAAATACACGCGGAAGGTCTTCTTTGGGAATGCCGATTCCCGTATCGGTCACTTTGCATGTCCACTCCTCGGCCTGGCGGTCCGCTTCGATGGTGATGTGACCGCCGGGCGGCGTGTAATTGCTGGCATTGGATAGCAAATTCAATAAAATTTGCCTAAAGCGGTCATGATCCACTTCCACTTCAAACGACTCGTCAATCTTGATGTGCCATTGTTGCTCTTTGGCGCGGAAGCGTTCTTCCATCGTTTTCATCACCGATTGTATCAGCTGCTCGATCCGGATCGGTTCCATCTTCAAATGGATTTGCTTGGATTCGATTTTGGACAGGTCCAAGAGTTCCCCAATCAATCGTTGCAACCGCAAGCTTTCTTCATTGATGATCTGCAAAAACTCACGGCAAGTGTCCGGATCACTCATGGCCCCGTCAAGCAACGTTTCCGAAAAGCCGCGGATGGAGGTGATCGGCGTTTTCAACTCGTGCGACACATTGGCCACAAAATCTTTCCGCAACTGTTCCAAACGGCGAATGGCGGTCATATCATGGAGGACAACAACCACACCCACGCCGTTTTTCTCGACCCACATGGGAGCCAAATTGGCTTCCAACATGCGTTCTTCAGGAAAATAGAGTTGAATCTCGTTGCGCATCCGTTCCCCCGATTCAGCGCATTCGGTAATCATCTCAGTTAAATCGTAAGGATAAGTCAATTTATTATAAGAACGCCCAATGATGTCTTGGACTGGAATGCCGAATAGCCGTTCAAAGGAGCGGTTGGCCAAACTCACTTTTCCTGTCGCGTCAATCATGATTAACCCGGATTCGAGCGATTCGATAATGCTGTTCAAACGGCGTTCGCTCTTGCGAATCGTCTCCATCTGCTTCTGCAGGCTATGGGCCATGCGGTTAATGGCTTGGCCCAGATGGGCCACTTCATCTTTTCCCGTCTGTTGCACGCGGCGATGGAATTTTTTCTGTGTAATATCAATGGCTACTTGGGCGATTTCTTCCAAAGGCCGCGTAACGCTGCTGGCGATGCGAGAGCTGAAGAAGCCAGCCAAACCGTATGCGATCAGCAACCCCAATGCGAGTGAAACCCACACTTTCTCAAGCGATTGGTTCACTTCTTGAATCCCGAGCGAAATGCGGATCGCGCCAACCACTTTCCCCTCACGTTCAACAGGGAGAGCCGCGTGCAGATAGTTGTTTCGTATCACGGTCGGATCGTTTTTCTTCATTTGCAGTGCATTTTCCACCTCGGGAAACTCCTTGAAATTCAATGTGCGGTTTCCTGTGGAGTCTCCCAATACACGCCCCCGCATATCAAATATGGTAATGTGCGCATCCAACGCTTTCCCGTAGATTTCGGCCACATGTTGAAAATCTCCCTGTTTAGGAGTCTCATCTGTCCACGCGATCGTTTCCGCCAACATCTTCCCTTCTGTCTCCAACCGGGTGGTCAGCGAATCGATATAAGAAGAGCGGAGCAATAAGGCAACAAAAATGCCCGTTCCCAAGACAGAACATCCGATCAATAGAAGAAACGACCAGGTGATGCGGGCACGTAACGATCTCATCCCCGCTTGGGCCCTTCAAACTTATAGCCGATCCCGCGAACGGTTTTGATATAGATTGGATTGCGCGAATCTGTTTCAATTTTATCCCGCAGGTGGCTCACATGGACATCAACGATGCGGGAATCGCCGATGTAATCATAATTCCATACCGCATTCAACAGCTGATCCCGCGACAACACTTTGCCACGATGATTGGCCATATAGAGAAGCAGTTCAAACTCTTTCGGTGTCAGATCGATCTCTTCGCCATTTCTTGTAATCACATAGCCTTCCGGATCGATCACCAATTCGCCGATTCGCATCAATGCGTCTTTTTCTTCTTCATGGCCCGTTCCCTTGAGGGCGTCGATTCGACGAAAAATCGCTTTGACCCTGGCCGTTAATTCGCGCGGACTGAATGGCTTGGTCATATAATCATCGGCGCCGAGCTCCAAACCCAACACTTTGTCAAATTCATCTGTTTTCGCCGTCAACATCAGAATCGGAATATGCTTCTTCTCCTGCCGCAAACGGCGGCACACTTCGAGGCCATCCACCTTGGGAAGCATCAGATCCAAAACCAACAGATCGGGAAACTCATTTTTCATCATATCTAAAGCCATTTGGCCATCATAAGCTACATCCACTTGAAAACCTTCTTTTTCCAGGTTGAATTGCACCAACTTCACAATGGAAGCTTCATCATCCACAACCAAGATTTTTCTGGCCATCTCATGCCCTCGCTTTCGATTATGCTTGCTAAAAAATTCAACTTCTATTCACAAAAAAAATCATAACACAACAAAGTTAAGAATCCGTAAAGATAAAACCGCCCCATAAAAATAGCATGAGTGTGACGGAAGAGAAAAACGGCCATTTCTCTTCTTTCACCCCATGCTGTGGAAATGCCTTCTAGAAATTATCATACGCGTCCTTAAACAACGGTTTAAGCGGCCGTGGCGGGCGCACCTCCAGCTCCCCTTCCGCCACCACTTTGGCCCCACTCATCCCTTTGGCCAAAAGCGTAATTTTCTTTTCATGATCTAGTTTGCGACAGATTTCCAAACTTAATACGACTTCTTCCTCAATAAACAAGGGATCGGGAAAATGAAAACGCATCCCCTTCACCAGACTCCCCGGACCAGGCAACTTCATCGACACGAGGGCAGAAAGCCAATTAACGAGCACATTGGGGGGCACGATCACCCGCTCAAATTCGGTTCGTTCCGCATAGGCTCCTTGTGAAAACAATGGGTTATGGTCATCTGCCAACCCCAGGTATAAAAAGACATCTCGCCATTGAACTGTTTTGGTTTCCTCAATCCGCTCTCCCAATGAGAGTGATTCATACGTTTTACCCTTGGGTTCCAATCCCTTTAAGCTCAAGCCAGCCGCCCCCTTCATGTATTGTATACGCTTTCATTTTGCTGTATTTTCCCAATCTTTCATATATGATTGTTAAATATGCCCGGGAACCGCACCCGGGCATATTCGTTGTTGCTTCTATTTTAATACATTCATCACGTTTCGTACAGAATTGGCCGACCGGTCCAGAGCCGCTTTCTCTTCTGCGGTCAAATCCAATTCAATCACTTTTTCCAAACCGTTTCCACCCAGAATGGTTGGTACGCCAAGGTAGAGGTCGGAATAGCCATATTCCCCTTCCAAGTAAGCGACAGCTGGCAAAATCCGCTTCTTGTCCTTCAAGATGGCTTCCGCCATTTGCACCAGGGAAGCAGCCGGTGCATAATAGGCGCTGCCCGTTTTCAAGAGATTGACGATCTCGCCGCCGCCTTTACGCGTACGCTCTACGATCGCGTCCAGGCGCTCCTGTGGAATCAATTTGGCCAGCGGGATGCCTCCGGCATAAGAGTAACGGATGAGCGGCACCATGTCATCTCCATGTCCACCCAACACAAAGCCGGTCACATCCTCTACGGACACGTTCAACTCTTGCGCCACAAACGTACGGAAACGCGCCGTATCCAATACGCCGGATTGTCCGATCACGCGGTTTTTCGGGAAACCGGAAGTGCGGTATGCCTCATACGCCATCGCGTCAACCGGGTTGGACAAGACCACGATGATACATTCAGGAGAATACTTCACGACTTGCTCGGTTACGGAACGAACGATTTTCGCGTTGGTATTTACCAGATCATCACGGCTCATTCCCGGTTTGCGAGGAAGGCCGGCGGTGATAATCACCACATCCGAATCCTTCGTGTCTTCATAGTTGCTGGTACCGATGATATTGGCATCAAAACCTTGCACAGGGCTTGCTTCCAGCATATCCAACGCTTTCCCTTTGGTCGGCTCTTCCGCTTGCGGGATGTCCACCAATACGACGTCACCCAGTTCTTTTTGCGCCAACATCAATGCGGTTGTGCTTCCGGTAAATCCAGCACCGATAACAGAAATTTTTCTGCGACGAATAGCCATAACGACAGCCTCCTGTTTTTATCCCATATTCTTGATTAAATGATCAGCAAACTCGGAGCATTTCACCTCGGTTGCTCCCTCCATCAAGCGAGCGAAATCATAGGTGACCGTTTTGTCCGTAATCGTTTTGCTCATCGCTTGATAAATCAAGTCAGCCGCTTCTTGCCAGCCAAGATGTTCCAGCATGAGCACGCCGGAGAGGATCACAGAACCTGGATTCACTTTGTCTAAGCCTGCATATTTGGGGGCGGTTCCATGGGTCGCTTCAAAGATCGCATGTCCTGATACATAGTTGATATTGGCCCCTGGTGCAATTCCGATGCCGCCCACTTGTGCCGCAAGCGCATCAGACACATAGTCACCGTTGAGGTTTAAGGTGGCGATCACATCATATTCAGCCGGACGGGTCAGGATTTGTTGCAAGAATGCATCCGCGATCACATCTTTGACGATGATTTTGCCTGCCGCTTCCGCAGCCGCTTGCGCTTCATTGGCGGCTTCCGTTCCCCGTTCCGCTTTAATCCGATCATATTCAGCCCAGGTGAATACTTGGTCTTTATAATCGCGTTCAGCCACTTCATAACCCCAATTTTTAAACGCGCCTTCCGTAAACTTCATGATGTTTCCTTTATGTACCAAGGTCACACTGCTGCGCTTGTGGCGAATCGCATACTCAATCGCCGCTTTTACGAGACGCTCTGTCCCTTCGCTCGAAACGGGCTTGATGCCGATACCGGAAGTTTCAGGAAAACGAATTTTTTTCACACCCATTTCTTCTTGCAAGAAACGAACCACTTTTTTTACTTCTTCTGTGCCCGCTTCCCACTCGATGCCAGCATAGATATCTTCGGAATTTTCACGGAAGATGACCATATCCACATCTTGTGGCCGTTTCACTGGAGAAGGAACTCCCTCAAAGTAACGGACTGGGCGCAAGCAGACATACAAGTCCAATTCTTGGCGCAATGCCACGTTTAACGAGCGGATTCCGCCGCCAACAGGGGTGGTGAGCGGCCCCTTAATCGCCACAAGATACTCACGCACCGCCTCAAGCGTATCCTCCGGCAACCATTCGCCAAATTGGTTGTACGCTTTCTCTCCGGCAAACACTTCAAACCAGGCGATCTCTTTCTTTCCATTATATGCTTTTTCTACTGCGGAATCGAGCACCCGTTTAGCGGCACGCCAAATATCAGGACCGATGCCATCCCCTTCGATAAACGGAATGATTGGGCGATCTGGTACATTGAGCACACCGTCCGCCACCGTGATTTTCTCACCATGGGTGGGAGGTACAAGGTTTTTGAATTGCGCCATGGAATAACACCCCTTTATATTAATCAAATGCCTCGATGGAGCAAGGGATCGGGTACAAGTTCGTCCCTTGCTCTATTGTATACGATTTCACTTTCTTTGGTCGATTGGAACATATGCTTGATGCGTTGCCCCTGTATACTCCGCACGTGGGCGGATGAGACGGTTGTTGGCATATTGCTCCAACACATGCGCGGTCCAGCCCGTAATCCGGCTCATCGCGAAAATGGGGGTAAACAGGTCTCGTGGAATACCCAGGTAAGTGTAGACGGAGGCGGAATAGAAATCGACATTCGGTTTGATGCCTTTCTTATCCACAACCAATTTTTCAATCTCAACCGACATTTCATACCATAGTTTATTCCCCGTTTGTTCAGCCAATTGACGGGACATTTCACGCAGGTGTTTGGCTCGTGGATCGCCATCTTTATATACACGGTGACCAAAGCCCATGATTTTTTCTTTATTGTCCAATTTGCTTTGAATGATCGGTTCGATCTTATCCATGGTCCCGATTGATTCCAACGTCGCCATCACTTGTTCATTGGCTCCGCCATGCAACGGCCCTTTTAATGTCCCGATGGCGGTTGTGATCGCCGAATAAATGTCCGCCAGGGTACCCGTCGTCACGCGGGCGGCAAATGTGGATGCATTCAGTTCGTGGTCCGCATGCAGAACAAGGGCTTTGTCAAACGCCTTTGCCGCCACATCGGTAGGTTCTTCCCCTTTTAACATGTAGAGGAAATTGGCCGCGAAACCGAGGCCCGCTTTCGGTGCCACTGGCTCCAGCCCCTGTCTGATGCGCGAAAAAGCGGTTACAATTGTGGGAATTTTTGCTGTTAATTTAATAGCTTTACGTTGATTTGCCTCTTGGCTGTTGTTTTCAGCTTCTTCATCATATAATGCCAAAGCAGATACCGCCGTTCTTAGAATGGACATTGGATGAATACGGTTCGCATTGATTTTCAACAATTGATGCAATTCATCTGGAATCGATGCGTTTCTATCCAGTTCGCTTTTCAGGCCTTCCAATTCCGTTTGGTTTGGCAAATGGCCATACCACAACAGATAAGCCACTTCTTCAAACGAAGCGTGATCCGCCAAATCATCAATATTATAACCCCGATAAGTGAGAACACCATCCACAATGGAACTGATCGCGGAAGTACAAGCAACAACACCTTCTAAGCCTTTTGCAACCGTCATACACTATCGCTCCTCTTCTAAATTTCTATATGAAGGGCACTTCTTTAGAAAACATTTAAAAGTTTCATAAAAACCCCAGAAGTGAATGAAGCATCATTCTGTAAAGAGCAAAAAAGGTGACTTGATTCAAGCGATAACGCTTGTTCGCATTTACACAAATTTCCTCCCACGAACTTCAAGTGACTATAAATATATTCACGTTTTAGTGCAAGATTAAACATAGTCATAATTAAATTATGAAGTGTGGTAAGTGCCCATTCTTCTTATCGTTTTTTATTTTAACACAAATTGAACAAATTCGCACATAATGTGTTTTTATTTATTTCGGGCAAAACGACACCTTTCTGAACGGAACAAACCCATCTTTTGGTTTCTCTAAAAAATGGTATAATTATTGAGAAGCTAAAGCGGATTTTGTGGATAGGAGGTTATTTCCATGCTGTCCCCTGCCTGGTTGGGGCCCATCACGCGCGCACTGATTGTCGTCGCCTCGATTGTGGCTGCCTATTTTATCTTATCATTTTCGTTTCCCCTCCTCTATCCGTTTGTGTTAGGTTGGCTGATTGCCCTGATGATCGAACCCATGGTGAAATGGCTTGAGCGACGGTTGCGCATTCCACGCTGGGCCGGCGTCACTCTCATATTATTCTTATTACTTAGCTTGCTCCTAACCTTGCTGATTTTCATCATTGCTGAAGTGGTAGTGGAACTGACCCATCTCGCCGATTTCCTTCCCACGTTCTTGAATAAGGTGGGCACTTTGTTTGTTGATTCATTCACAAAAGAAAACACCGACATCCGCCGGTTGATCGACACAGTGCAAACCTATTTGGAAAAAAACCCGGAGCACCAGCAACGCATCTCCCAAAGCATCCAAGACAATATTGGCATTATCGCGAACAAAGGAACCGAGTCCATCACCGAAATCGTTTCGGCCATTGGAACATTCCTCGGCGACTTGCCTTATTTCATCACTGTATTGGTCTTTATCACCTTGGCCGCCTTCTTCATCTCACTCGATTGGCCAAGGTTAAGCCGCAATTTGCTGGCTTGGATTCCAGACCATCTGCAAAAAACGGCCGGGCTGATCACGACTGATCTAAAAAAAGCGTTATTTGGCTTTTTCAGGGCCCAACTCACCTTAATCTCCATCACCGCCGTCATCATGTTTGCCGGCTTGGCCATCCTGCAAGTGCCGTATGCCTTTACGATGGCATTCATCATCGGATTGGTGGACCTTCTCCCTTATTTGGGCGTGGGTGCCATTCTCGTCCCTTGGATCATCTATCTCTTTCTGGTTGGAAACATCCACCTTGCCACAGGCTTAAGTATTGTCTATGCGGTCATCATCATCATCCGCCAGTTTCTGGAACCCAAGCTAGTTGCAAGCAATGTGGGCATTGACCCGCTACTTACCTTGATCGCCCTATTTGTCGGCCTGAAGCTGATCGGGATCTTCGGACTGATCGTCGGACCCGTGACGGTCGTGGTGGGACTCGCCCTCCATCGCACAAACGTGTTCCGGGATATTTGGAGATATATCATGGGAGCGCCAAAAACGAAAACGCCAACGCATCCTTAATCTTCCATCCTAAAACATACGGCCTGTCCTGAAAGACAGGCCGTATGTTTGCCATGCCACCCATTACCAACGTCGGATTCGCCAATCGCCACGGGCTAACTTCTGCTGAATCCATTTTTTCAAAAAGATCTTGACGATGGAGCGGGTATAAGGAAAAACGAGGAAAAACCCGACCACATCCGTAAAGAAGCCAGGCGTGATCAAAAAGACGGCTCCCGCCAGAATGCAAGCTCCATCCAATAACGCTTCACCTGGCAATTCCCCTCTTTGCAACTGCAATTGCGCCAACCGATAAGTCTGCCAACCTTCGCGTCTCGCCAAATAACTGCCCAGCACCCCCGTGGCAATCACCAAGAGTACAGTTGGCCAAGCCCCGATCCACTGCCCCACCGTGATCAGTCCCCACAGTTCAATGACAGGGACAATGATAATCAATCCAACAATCAACCAGAACACTGCACTCAGCCTCTTTCCACAGAGAAGATCTGATGAAGAAGTTCATAAAACTCAGGGTACACACGCTTCAAGTTCACTCTTTTCATCTCTTTATTTACCCACAAATGAACGGAGCTACCCTCACTGAGCACAATTTCCTTTTCAGGATGAACCACTTCATACCGAAACACGATTTTCCCGCCTGAGAAGTCGTCAATGGATGTGCGGACAATCACTTCGTCATCATATTTCGCCGGGTGCATATACTTACAGTGTATGTCCACAACAGGGAGCAGCAAACCTTTTTCTTCCAATTGTTGATATGTAATTCCAAAAGAACGAATCCATTCCGTTCTTCCCACTTCAAACCAAGTTAAATAATTGGCATGATAAACCACCCCCATCTGATCTGTTTCTTGATAGCGGACTCGGATTTTGGTCTCACTTACATTTGGATTGTTCGTCATTTGCTTATTTCCTCCATTTTCAAATGAATCTATGACTTTTGGCTTATTGTTGAATAAACCATTTGTTCTTTATAATAGCAATAGCTTTGTTCACACATAATACTCAGGTGAACCTCACATAATGAGAATAACTATTTAATGGATAAATATCTACAAGGAAAGGGGGATCCGAGTTATGAGTCTAAGAAAAAGGCGTAAGATACGCAGAAAATTGCGTTGGTGGATTTATCCTCGTTTAGGATTGCTTTAACTTTTAATAAACATTCATAAAGAAAAAGCAAAGCGCTGGGCTCTTCCAGCGCTTTGCTTTTTTATAGGACATTGGCTTTTCCGGAATAAATAAGACCGCGGTCGGCATTCACCGTTACTTCTTTCTCGTTGGCGAGAAGCACGCAAGCATTTTCAACTCCCACAACAACCGGAATCCCCAAGCTTACGCCAACCACCGCCGCGTGCGAGGTCAGTCCGCCCTCTTCCGAGATGACGGCAGCGGCCCGTTTGAAGGATTCAATCATCTCTTTATCCGACGCTTTGACCACGATAATGGCTCCATCCACCATGTTCTCATTAATCTCGGCTGCCGTATGCCCCACAATGACAGGACCGGTAACCACTTGTTTTCCAATGCCTTGTCCACGCGCGATGGCGCCACCAATCACATGCACCTTCATCAAGTTGGTGGTGCCCGACTTTCCTACCGGCACACCTGCTGTGATCACAACCAAGTCCCCTTGGTTGACAAATCCTTGTTCCAATGCCGACGAGATCGTCGCCGTAAACATTTCATCCGTCGTGTTGACACGGGTCCCCATGACCGGGTATACCCCCCAGACCAGCGATAATTTACGGGCCACATCTTCATTTGGCGTAATGGCGACAATCGGAGCTTGTGGGCGATACTTGGAAACCATCCGTGCCGTGAATCCCGATTCCGTGGGAGTCAGTACCGCTCTGCAGTTCAACATTTGCGCGGTATGCACGACCGCCTGGCTGAGGGATTCGGTAATGGTATACTCGATCTCTCTCATTTTCTGCTTAAACAGTTCTTTATAGCGAAGCGTCGCTTCCGTCCGCACAGCGATCCGGGCCATCGTGCTAACCGCTTCCACCGGATATTTCCCGGCCGCTGTTTCACCTGACAACATGATCGCATCTGTGCCGTCTAAGATCGCATTGGCCACATCGCTAGCTTCAGCGCGGGTTGGGCGGGGATTTCGTTGCATGGAGTCTAACATCTGCGTTGCCGTGATCACGGGTTTGCCCAGTTGATTGCATTTGCGGATCGCTTCTTTCTGCACAACGGGGACATCTTCCACAGGGATTTCTACACCCAAGTCGCCACGAGCCACCATTAAGCCATCGCTCACTTCCAAAATGGCATCCAAATTGTCAATGCCCTCTTGGTTTTCGATCTTGGAGATAATCTGGATATCAGCTCCATGCTCTTCTAAAATCTTGCGAATCTCCAACACGTCTTGCGGTTTCCGCACAAAAGAAGCCGCGATGAAATCAACCCCTTGCTCAATTCCAAAGCGGATATCAGCAGCATCTTTTTCAGTTATGCCCGGCAGGTTGATCTTCACTCCAGGAACGTTGATCCCTTTGCGGCTTTTCAACGTACCCCCATTCATAATCGTGCAAGTGATTTCCGTGCCTGCCACATTCTCCACTCGCAACCCGATCAAGCCGTCATCGATCAAAATAATCGAACCGGGGTGGACATCGTCGGCTAAACCCGCATAAGAAACGGAAATCCGACTGGCATCCCCCGCGATGGGTTCTGTCGTCAAGATGATTTGTTCACCTGCAACCAATTCAACGGAAGGCTCTTTCAGCTCACCCGTGCGGATTTCCGGCCCCTTGGTATCCAGAAGAATCGCCACCGTTTGCCCGAGTTCTTTGGCGGCTTGGCGAATGTTGACGATGCGGTTGCCGTGCTCTTCAAAAGACCCGTGCGAAAAGTTGAGGCGGGCTACATTCATGCCATTGGCGATTAACTCTTTTAATGTGGCTACATCTTCACTTGCCGGACCTATCGTGCATACGATTTTTGTTTTGCGGAGCATTCTCTTGTCATCTCCTCTTACTTCTGATTAAATGGACAAAATCTTCGCCAAATCATACAGCTCCATGCGTGGTTGGTGTTTTTGGGATAGGGCTTCATCAAAGTCGATGCCCAACACATCATTGTTGCGGATCGCCACCATCATGTCACGTTTGCCAGCCAACAACAAATCGACCGCTTTGGCGCCCATCCGGCTGGCCAACACACGGTCAAACGCAGTTGGGGAACCGCCGCGCTGCACGTGGCCCAATACCGTCACGCGCGTCTCCCAACCCGTCGATTTGGAGATTTTATCGGCAACTTCCACACCACTGCCTACACCTTCAGCCACAATGATAATACTATGTTTTTTGCCCCGTTCGGAACTGCGCTTCAAACGTTCCACAATTTCTTCAATCTGGTGTGGCGCTTCCGGTATCAAAATGGACTCAGCTCCATCCGCCAAGCCCGCCCAAAGGGCAATATCCCCCGCATCTCTGCCCATCACTTCAACAATATACGTACGTTCATGCGAAGTGGCCGTGTCACGGATTCTGTCGATGCACTCAATCACGGTGTTCACCGCCGTGTCAAATCCGATGGTGTAATCGGTTCCTGGGATATCATTATCGATTGTACCCGGAACACCAATCGTTGGGAAGCCAAGAGCCGTTAATTTTTTGGCCCCTTGGAAGCTTCCGTCTCCCCCGATAACCACCAAACCGTCGATTTTATTTTTCTTCAGTTGCTCAACCGCTTTTTTGCGGCCTTCTTCCGTTTTAAACTCCTCACAACGCGCACTGTAGAGAACCGTCCCTCCACGATGGATAATATCACCAACGGAACCCAATTCCAATTTGTGAATATCCCCCTGGATGAGTCCCGTATATCCTCGATAAACACCATACACTTCCAATCCATGGTAATAGCCGCTGCGCACAACCGCCCGCACAGCCGCATTCATCCCCGGAGCGTCCCCACCACTCGTTAAGACAGCGATCCGTTTCATCGTTTATATCACCTCAACATATAAAATATCCCATCCCATAGGGACAAAAAACGTCCATCCGGGACAAAAAGAGAAACCGTTCAGTACGGTTTCAACAAAAAGGGCAAGGCATCATACCCATCCGATCCAAAAGATCCTCGTTTAAGTGGTGACGAGTGACGTAAACTCACCTATGTTCGCATACTTTTGATAGCGATCTTCAACGAGTTCTTCTGGCGTCATCGCAGACAATTCATTTAAGTGGTCAATTAATGCTTGCTTAATATATTTTGATTGTAACACGGGATCTCTGTGAGCTCCACCTTTTGGCTCGGGAATAATTTCATCGATCACACCGAGCGCCTTCAAATCGGCGGAGGTGATCTTTAACGCTTCCGCCGCTTCTTGCGCTTTCGTGGCGTCGCGCCAGAGAATCGCCGCCGCACCTTCCGGGGAAATGACCGAGTAATAAGCATGCTCCAGCATCAACAGGCGATTTCCCACGCCAATCCCCAGAGCGCCACCGCTTCCCCCTTCACCCGTCACAATGCAGATGATGGGCACGGAAAAGCCAGCCATTTCCCGCAAATTACGGGCAATCGCTTCACTTTGCCCGCGTTCTTCCGCTTCGACCCCCGGATGGGCCCCTTGTGTATCGATAAAACAGATGATGGGCCGACCAAACTTATCCGCTTGTTGCATCAAGCGCAACGCTTTGCGATAACCTTCCGGATGGGGCAAACCAAAGTTGCGGGCCACTTTATCTTTGGTATCCGTGCCGCGTTCATGCCCGATCACCGTCACGGTCCGGCCATCCAGCTTGGCAATGCCTCCAACGATCGCAGGGTCATCTCCGTAAAGACGATCGCCATGCAGTTCCATAAAATCGGCAAAAATGGTTTTAAAGTAGTGCAAAGTAGTCGGACGACTGGCATGACGGGCGATCTGGATCTTATTCCACGTGCTGAGGTTGCCGTAAATTTCATTTTCCAAACGGACCGCCTTGGCTTCCAATGTGGCAATCTCTTCGGACAGATCGATGTCCTTTTCTTTGGTGAATTGTTCAAGCTCTTCAATCTTGGTTCGTAATTCCATCAGTGGTTTTTCAAAAGGCAAATATCCTGGCTTCATTGAAAGCTTCCTCCTTTACGCGTGAAACTCCAAGATTTTGATAAGAGTGTCACGCAGTTCCCCTCGCGGGACAACCATATCCAACTGCCCATGTTTCAAAAGAAATTCCGCCGTCTGGAAATCATCCGGTAGTTTCTGTCTAACCGTTTGTTCAATGACGCGCCGTCCCGCAAAGCCAATGAGCGCACCTGGCTCCGCAATGTTGATATCGCCGAGCGAGGCGAAACTCGCCGATACGCCACCTGTGGTCGGATTGGTCAACACGGACACGAACAAGACCTTCTCCCGGTGCATTTTCTCTAAAGCCGCACTGGTTTTGGCCATTTGCATCAACGATAACACGCCTTCTTGCATGCGCGCCCCACCCGATGCGCAAAACAAAATGAACGGGATCTTCTTCTCCGCCGCCCGCTCTGCCGCCCGGGCAATCTTCTCTCCTACGACGGAACCCATGCTGCCCATGCGGAAACGCGAATCCATCACCCCGACAATGGCCGGATAACCGCCGATCTTCCCTTCCGCTGTCACAACAGCCTCATTCAAGTTGGTCTTGGCCATGTCGGCTTTTACCTTTTTTATGTAGCCCGGGAATTCCAGCGGGTCCTTGGAGATGAGGTCTTGATCGTACTCTTCGTACTGCCCTTGATCGATTAATGATTGCAAACGTTCCGGCGCACTCATGGAAAAATGATGCCCGCACGCTTTACACACTTTTAAATTTTTCTCCAGTTCTTTGGTGATCAAAATGGTTCCACATTTGGGGCACTTTTGCATAATCCCTTCGGGGATGTCTTTCTTCACTTGCTCAGAAGGGATCGTAGCATACTTCTTCGGTTTTCTGAACAAATCACGTAACACGATAACACCTCATCTGAGTCCTTTAAATTTTTTTGACGATAATAGTATCATACCATTCTTTACAAATCAGCTGTATTTAATTAGGTCCAAGATTTCCACCAACAATGCAGTCGCTTGTGTCTGGCGCCGTTCCTTGAGCGCGGCGACCAGTTGTTCATACTTCAGCAAAAGGGAATGCCAACGCGCCTCGTTCACTTCTTGGTCCATCGGCACAACGGCATGGATAAATTGCGTGACAGGCACCCATACTCGCTTTAACAAGTAATTGTCCGCCATCTGGATGATCGTTTTGTGAAATTGTTCGATTTGCGTGCTGGGATTTTGTTTTTGCGTTACAGCATGCTTCATCTCATCCAACAGCTTTTCCAGCGATGCAAGCTCCAGCTCCCTTCCTTTGTTGAACGCCAAGCGAACCGCCCCCAATTCGAGCAGTTCCCTCATCTCAAGCAAACCCTGCCTGGACTTTTGATCCTGTAAAATAAAGCGCGCCAGAAGATCAACCATATGATGAGCATAAAAAGGTTCCAAATAAGTGCCTTCCCCTCTTCTGGTGCTGATCAAGCCCAATAACTCAAGGGATCTGAGAACTTCACGAACAGAAGAGCGGCCCGCATTCAAACGTTCGGACAACTCCCGTTCCGAAGGCAGCCGATCTCCAGGTTGCAACCCATCTTCTTCAATTATGTCATAAATTCGTTCCAAGATTACTTGAAATTTGCTGCAACTCGTTTCTGCTCTGGTCACTTCTCCTAATCACCCTTATGGTACTGTTGTTGCCGAGAGGCTGAGTGTCTTTTCATAAACCACTTGAGGATCTATCCGAATGCGCGCCTGATCGGTTTCCATCGCCACCCGCGCCACCTCCATCGCAACAACGGCGGCAACCCTTTGATCAAATGGGGATGGAATCACATAATCAGGACGCAATTCGTTTTCTTTGATTAAGCCAGCAATCGCATAAGCGGCGGCAATTTTCATCTCTTCGGTAATCGCTTTCGCCCGAACGTCCAATGCTCCACGGAAAATCCCCGGAAAAGCAAGCACGTTGTTCACTTGGTTCGGATAGTCAGACCGACCCGTCCCCACCACTTTTGCCCCGGCGCGAATCGCTTCTTCGGGCATGATTTCCGGAATGGGGTTGGCCATGGCAAAGATGATTGCGTCTTTGTTCATGGAGCGAACCATGGACGGTGTAACCGCTCCCGCTACGGATACGCCAATAAATACATCGGCCCCTTTGATCACTTCTTCCAATTCACCTTGTCGTTTCTCACGGTTCGTCGCTTCGGCAATCTTTTCTTTGATCGGGTTCATGCCAAATGGCCGCCCATCATAGATCGCCCCTTTACTATCACACATAATCACATCTTTTACTCCAAGCGATAGCAATAACTTGATAATGGCGATCCCCGCGGCACCCGCCCCACTGGCGACAACCCGGATTTCGTCCATGCGCTTGCCCACCACTTTTAACGCATTGATCAATCCGGCCAAGGTCACAATCGCCGTACCGTGCTGGTCATCATGAAAAACCGGAATGTCCAAGTCCTTTTTCAACCGTTCCTCGATGAGGAAACAATTGGGCGCGGCAATGTCCTCCAGGTTAATCCCACCGAAAGTGGGAGCCATTAACTTGACCGTTTCCACGATTTTATCGATTTCCGTAGTATCCAGGCAAATAGGAAAAGCATCCACTCCCGCAAATGCTTTAAACAACACCGCTTTGCCCTCCATCACCGGCATGGCCGCATGCGGACCGATATTGCCCAAACCCAGCACCGCCGTTCCGTCGGACACAACCGCCACGAGGTTTCCTTTCATCGTGTAATCGTAGATTTTTTCCTGATCAGCATGGATATCGCGACAGGGTTCCGCTACTCCAGGTGAATATGCAAGACTCAGATCATGCGCATCGCTTACTGGCACTTTGGAATGCACCGCCAACTTTCCTTGCATCTCCTGATGCAACTTCAGTGCTTCATTCCGTAATGTAGACAAAACATCTCGCCCCTTTTTCACTGCACTTAGTGGTCTGACCACCAGTAAATCACATTATACCAAATCTATAAACCAGAGAAAATGGACGATCAGGCGGCCCTAATAGAAAAAGGCTACTGTTTTCCCCTCCAGTAGCCTTTAAACACATTTTTTCGCCTATCTCTGGCATCTTTATTATTTTAAGGAAAGCACTTCCTTAAATCCGTTCCATTCCAATTCCACTTGCACATTTTTCTTATCAGGGTTGGCATTTTCCTGCACGACGGTTTCAACCGTGGCGGTCCCTTTGGCATCAAGCATGACTCTTTGATGATTGGTGATGTTCACGTTATCCCTGACCTTTACCAATACAGGGCCGACCACCAACGCATCCGGTCCCAGGTATTTAATCGTAACCTTTTCCGAACCCTTGGCTTCTTCATACTGATAGGCCAATGTCACTTCCCAATGCTTGCTTTTCCCTGACAGCTGTCCACTTGCCGACTTGTTCATGCAAGCGCTAACAAGCACTCCCATTATGCATAAGAGAAAAGCGGAGATTTTGTACTTTTTTCCCCATGTTAACCCCATCATCCCATTTCCCCTTACTCTTATAAAAACTATGCTGTCCATTTCCTCAGGGGGTCGCCCCACTAGGGCGTGTCTGGCAAATCAAGTTGACCATTGGGAGAAGGCGGAAAAACCTTTTCCGATGAGCGCCGAAGGACAAGTGAAGATATATTTATCAGACACGCCCTAGAAAACGGACATACATCAACATCAATTTAACATTTTTATATAACAAAAAACCAACAAGATATTGATAATAAATCCTCGATTATACTCACGTTTTCTCAACTAAACTAAAATAAATTCATTTTCTTGTCTTTTTTTCATGTTGTTTTGGTTTTTCTTGCAAGCTGACTCTCGCCAAGATGATGCCAATGCATAGAACAAAAAACAATCCTAAGAATATGAAGAGTTGATACAGAAAGTCCAACGGCCTCACCCCATCCGCAATATAAACAAAAAGGGCGTTTGCCTTTATTTTGCGTATTGAAACATGGTCACCATATGTTTATGTATATTTTGCAATTCGTTTTCCAGTTCCATATCCATCTCCAAGACAAGCCCACGCAAATAGGCCAGTACTTCGTTATGATCATTGGAGCTTAAACTGAGATCTTCCCCCATCCAAACTTGCCAACCGCCTTCTTCGTCAGGGCGCACCCATATGTCCACCGCAAAGGTGACATCAAAAAAACGCCAATGTGTATTGGATTTAACGATTTTATTCAGATAAAAAGGCATGTCCGAACGGAATCGGGCATAGATCGGCTCCAATAATTGAATGGCCTCTTCACGATCCTCGCAGAGGGTGGATCCCGTTGCCGTATCGATGAGTATTTTCCCGCTTTCCACTCCCGTGACGGTGATGTTCTCATGCGAAATGGGATCCACAATGCTTCTCTTCAAATGATGCCGAATGAGTATTTTCAGTGCACTTCTCATTCCCACTCTCTCCTTGACAATATTTTTATTTAAAATAGAAATAATAACAATATACCAAATTTTTATCACAATTATATTATAATCCTAAGTTATGAAAAAACGAACCATTTAATTCTTTTCAGTAAGAAAATATGCCCGTGCATCTCACCCCGCACGGGCATTCATAAGCATTTCACATGATTTTAAGCTTCCGGTGATTCCAACCCCTCCTGCGCCACCACTCCGTTCATGCGATCGGCGACATACCGGCGCACGTTTGGGTTTTGGTGTGCGATACGGGCGGAAGCCGCCGCCGCGATGCCTGCGACAATGTCATCTAAAAAAACGTGAATCTGTTCGCCATGATTGTTTAACTTTTTCATCAACCCGATTTTGTTTTTATCCAAGTAACCGAAACTCGTAAGACCTATTGTACCATACACATTTGTTATGCTTAAAGCGAGGATTTCATCAATTCCATAGAGGGGTTCGTCTACTTCCATGATCGTTTGAAACGGCTCCGGCAACATCTTTTTTTCGGCCAACATGTCAAGGGAAATGCCTGTGATGATGGCATGTTGCACTTCCCGTTTGCGAAGGACCGCATGCACATTTTTCACACATTCCTCCAGCGTCAATTCTTTATTATAGGGTGCTTGCAACTGATAAACAATATGGGCAATCCCTTCAATCGTCACACCTCGATCGGTTAGCAACTGGACGACGTGATCGTAAAACACGATTCTCACCTTCTTTGGAATTCAACTTGCCGCAGGGTTGTCGAACGGGAGGAGTCTTAGAAGATATGCTTCCTTTCGTTCACCTATGTCATTTTTGCACAACCCGAAAAGTGTTGGCCCCCATAATGGATTCCACTCGTTTCAAGCACTCCGTTGTCGGCGTGATGCGATACCGTTCTTCGGATAAGGCCAACACACGTTTCGTTCGTTCGTAATAAAGGTAAACAGGCGTCTCCCCGCGATGAAGCAACAGCACATCTTGTAAGCGCTTTAACGCATCTTGAGTCTCTCGATCTGCCGGGATGCGTATATAGACTTTTTGCTGGGAACGAGCGGAAGGCTGGCGTCGGGATAGAACCTTTGCGCCCGACAAATCTGACACGGCTTGGGCGATAAGCTTTATCCCTTCATCTTGCACTTGCACCGTCGCTTGAATCAGGACTGGCTTTTCCGCCTGCAAAAAAGTACGAACCGTGCGAAACACTTTCGGGAACACCACCACTTCGCATTGTCCACTGCGATCTTCAATCTTGACAAAGGCCATGGGTTCCCCTTTTTTGGTTTGAATCATTTTGACATCCGTAACCCATCCACCCACCTTCACCTGCTCTTGATCTTGGCATTCGGCTAAGGCGTGCAAACGATGGGTGGCGCGCTCTTGGATCACTGGCCCAAACTGATCCAGCGGATGACCAGATAAAAATAAGCCCAATAATTCACGTTCCCGCTCCAATTGTTCGCGCTTTGTGAACGTTTGGGCCGGTGATTTTTCCAACATCTGCGCAAAGTCAAGCTCTTCATCCACCAAGCCAAGGCTCAGTTGTTCTTTGCCCGCCCGCTTGCGAGAAGCGGATACGTTCTCCAACACTTCATCCAATAAAAACAGATTTTGAGGGCGATCGCCCGGCAAGGAATCACACGCGCCGCATTCGATCAACGATTCCAGCACACGCCGGTTGCACACGCGCAAGTCCACGCGGGTGCATAAATCGAACAAATCTTCAAAAGGCCCGTTCTGCCGCGCCTTGATCAATTCACGAATGGCCAATGTGCCGACGTTTTTAATCGCGGCAAGGCCGAATCGGATCGCCCCGTTTTCCACCGTAAAGGCTTCTTCACTCTTTTGCACATCGGGCAGACGAACCTCAATCCCCATCCGCCGTGCCTCTTCTATATACTCAGCCAGCTTGCCTTGACTCCCCATCACCGATGTCATCAATGCGGCCATAAACTCGACGGGATAATTCGCTTTCAAGAAAGCCGTTTGATAGGCCAGCACCCCGTAGGCCGCCGAATGGCTGCGGTTGAAGCCATAATCGGCGAACCGCACGATCAAATCATAAATCTGGTGTCCCGTTTGCTCGTCATATCCCTTGCCCACACAACCTTCCACAAAAGCGTTTCGTTGTTCATGCAAAAGTTCCTTCTTCTTTTTTCCAACCGCCCGTCGCAACAAGTCGGCTTGACCCAAAGAGAACCCGGCGATTTTCGCCGCGATTTGCATGATTTGCTCTTGATACACAATGATCCCATAGGTATTCGCCAAGATCCCCTCAAGATCAGGATGAGGATACGTCACTTTCTCCAATCCGTGTTTCGCGCGAATGTATCGTGGGATTTGCTCCATTGGACCCGGCCGGTACAGGGCAAGCACCGCAATAATATCTTCAAAATGCGTCGGCTTCAGTTCTTTGAGCACTTTGCGCATGCCTTGAGATTCCATTTGAAACACACCCGTGGTATCCCCTTTGGACAAAAGGGCATAGGTGGCCGGATCATCAAATTCCAACCCGTCCAATGAGAGTTCTTTACCATGCTTCTTCCGCACGAGTTCACATGTTTTCTCAATGACGGTCAAGTTGCGCAGTCCAAGGAAATCCGCTTTCAACAAGCCGATTTCCTCAAGTACCTCCATTGGGTATTGCGTCAAGGGAATCCCTTCATTGCCCGCTTGTAATGGCACATGGGCCGTCAGTGGGGAACTGGCGATGACCACTCCGGCGGCATGGGTGGAAGCATGGCGGGGCATCCCCTCGATTTTGGCCACCGTCCGCATCAACTGTGCCAGCTGGGGATCTCTCATCAACTGCTTCAACTCCGGCTCCAGTTGGAAGGCCTTGGCAAGAGTCATGCCCGGACTGCCCGGAATTATTTTCGCCGCCCGGTCCACTTCCTTATAAGGGAGTCCCATCACCCTGCCCACATCCCGCACCGCCGCCCGCGGCGCCATCGTTCCAAACGTAATAATTTGCGCCACTTGCTCATTTCCATATTTGTCCACCACATACCGGATCACTTCATCCCGCCGCTCATAATTAAAATCAATATCGATATCCGGCATGCTGATCCGCTCAGGGTTGAGAAACCGTTCAAACAACAAATTGTACCTTAATGGGTCAATATTGGTGATGCGCAGAACATAAGAGACCAAACTCCCCGCTGCCGAACCCCGTCCCGGCCCCACCGCAATCCCTTGTTCATGGGCAAAGCGGACAAAATCCCATACGACCAAAAAATAGTCATTAAAACCCATCCGATCGATGACCGACAACTCATAATCCAGCCGCTCCGTCACTTCGGGAGTCAATTCGCCATACCGTTCGAGCGCCCCCTGATAACAGAGGTCCTTCAGGTAAACGCCGGCTTCCGTTCCGCTCGGCACCGGAAACTTGGGCAGGAGACGGCCACCCAAAGGGATCTCCACCCGGCACCGTTCAGCGAGATGCACCGTATTTGCCAAGGCCTCCGGTACGTGGGCAAAACGGCGGCGCATTTCTTCCGCCGACTTCAGATAAAATTCCGCTGTGGGAAAGCGCAGCCGATCCGCATCGGCCAGTTTGCTTCCCGTTTGTATGCAAAGAAGGCAATCATGCACTTCATGATCATCCTGATGCGTGTAATGCACGTCATTTGTCGCAATCATGGGAATGCCCAGCTCTTTCGACCACGAAATCAACTGGCGGTTCACCCGTTCCTGTTCCGGAAGTTGGTGATCTTGCAATTCAAAAAAGAAGTGATCCCGGCCAAAGATGTCCAAATACTCCATGACCAACCGTTTCGCCTCCGCCAGATCCCCTTCAAGTATCGCTTGCGGAATCTCCCCCGCCAAACACGAACTCGTGGCGATCAAGCCCTCCCGATACCGGCGCAGAAGCGCTTTATCAATGCGCGGTTTATAATGAAACCCTTGTAGGTGGGCCTTCGTAGACAGGCGCATCAAATTCCTGTATCCGGCATCATTCTCCGCCAGCAGCAGCAAGTGGTAATTCTTTTGTTCCCTAAGTGGTCGCTTTTCCCGCAATTCCCCTTTCGCCATGTACATCTCACACCCGATAATGGGTTTGATGCCTGCTTCCTTGCATGCTTTATAGAAAGGCACAACGCCGTACATCGCCCCATGATCGGTGATCGCGAGCGCCTTCATGCCCTGCTGTTTGGCCATTTGCACCAATTCTTCTATTCGACTTGCCCCATCGAGCAAACTATATTCCGTATGCACATGGAGATGAACAAAATCTTCTCTCCGATCCACGCCGACCGACCTCCTTTACCCTTTTATTATAACGAAATCACGCATTGCGAACACCCTTTCCCCTCCATCTTTGTCCACATATTTCTTCTTTTCCTTTCATATCCATTAGCAAGATCAACCAACCTTTACCAAATTCCACTCCAAGATGAAGGCGGTTATGGGCTATGGGACAACAGTTTTGGACGACGACCATCCTGGATTTCCTGATTGCGCTGGGCGTTGTGTTGGGTGGGGTGATGCTGGGCGGTCTCGGGGCTTTTCTCACCGATGACTATCCCATGTTTAAAATGCTGCGCCTTGCAGAACAATTAAAGATATGGGCGATGGTCGCGGCAATCGGCGGTACCATTGACATGATCAAAAACATTGAGATCACGATCATGGGTGGCCAAATCAACCTCGCTTTGCAACAACTCAGCTTTATCATCAGCGCTTTCCTCGGGGCGCATACCGGCACGGTCCTGATTCGTTGGCTGATCCAAGGAGATTACTGATGATGATGCGCGGTGTCGTGCAGGGCCTAAAGAAAAATCGACGCGCGCTGGTGATGTTCCTCCTTGGCTTTCTGATCGGCAATGGCCTGTTCCTCCTGATTTATGGCGAGAAAATCGACGGAATGTTATCTGAGCGCAATGCGATGTATTATGCCAACAATCAAAAATACAAAGAAATCCTGAAGCTTCAAGAAGAGATCGTGCGGTTGGCCCGAAAAGGGGAACGTTACCGAGAAAACCAAGACCGCATCCAGAAGATCGTAGTCGAAGTGGACAGTGAGCAATCCGTGATTACCGATTTGGTGAAAGAGCAAATTGAAAAAAAATTGACCCCTTTTCTCGGAAAATCGATGCAATGGATCAGCAATAACCCTGATCTCATTGAAGTAATTTTAGAGAAAGAACAAATCGTTATAGATGAATCACAAAAATTAAAAGTGGAAGTACACTTGAAATATGTATCTTTTTACGACGAAACATTAAAAATATGGATTCAAACGAAAGACATCTCTAGTGATGATGTATCGAATATAGTAAAATAGTCGTATGTAATTACCACTTGACACCATTTCAGGGGAAGGGGGAACCACCATGATTATCAATCGCAAAGAAATGGCTCGTGCCAAATTGGAGAAACTGAAAAACGGGTACTCCGCCTTTGCTGAAACGAAGGAAGTTGCCGATATCATCGAGAAAGAATTGAAGAAGTTGGATATTCCGGTCCATATTGACCGCACAGAGCACGGATGTTGGTTCATCCCGCAAGAGCCCAAGGCGTAATCTTTGTATTTTGGCGCCTCCATCCTCTTGGATAGAGGCGCTTACTTTCAGGAGGTTTTGGAAGCATGCAAGCCATCGGCATCATCTTGGTTTCTGTCATTTGCGTTTCCATCTTTGGCACCTTTTTCAACAGTGTACTCTCACGCAGAAACGAAGGGATATTCAAGCGGATTTATCAAGCGCGGATGAACATGCATATGGGCCTGATGTTCTTGGCGATCGGGTCATTGCAATTCCTGATGCCAAGCGGATCGGGACTGCGCTTGTTCTTCATTTGCCTTATTCTCGCAGTGGGCCTGTTTAACCTTTATTATGGATTGAAACATCATCGTTTTTACAGCAATCAAGTGAAACAAAACAAAGAACAAACCTCCCCCGTCTCATGAAAAAAGCCGATGGACAACCTGTCCTCGGCTTTTTTCATGCGTTTAGCGCTCCATCGTGTAAGCGGTCACCAATGCTTTGGCCACCACGTGTTGGTCAATCAACATCTCCACATCCATCTTGGCTTGTTTTCTTCCGAGATCGAGGATGCGTGGATAGATCTCCACAGCGGTATCAATCTGAATTGGCTTCAGAAAGTATAAGGTGAAATTTTGAATCGCCAGATCCCCGCGCCGTTGCCGCCGCAACATCCGCATCGCCGTCTCGGTGATCAACGTCGTGCACACCCCGGTGCTGAGCCGTCCCAACGCATCCGTCATCTGCGGTGTGATACGCCCGCGGAACATGGTTTGCCCCGCTTTGTCAATCTCCTGAAAACCGCGGAAACTCAGCTCTTGAATCGTTTCCCCTATCTGTGGCTGTTTTTGCATGTATTGCAGCGATTTGATCACATCTTGCCGACTGATCACCCCGATGAGTTTGCGGTGATCATTGACGACGGGCAACAATTCAATTCCTTCCCACACCATTTCATGCGCGGCCGAGGCCAGGGAGGTTTTGGGTGTCACCATAATCGGATTTTTGGTCATCGCCCGCTCGATCGGCTCATTTGACTCATACCCCATCACATCTTTCGCCGTCACCATCCCCACCACCCGTTCATGGTCATCCACTACCGGATAGCGGCTGTGCGCCGTTTCGCGCACGAATTGGTGAAAGCGGGCGATCGTGTCGTTTTGGTGAAGATAAGTGGGCTGATGGTTTTTGGGCAGGACATCTTCCACCATCAAGATCTCTTTTTTGATCAAGCGATCATAGATGGCCCGGTTGATCATGGACGCGACGGTGAAACTGTCGTAACTGCTGGAAATCACGGGTAATTCCAACTCATTGGCTAACTTTTTCACATTGTCCGTGGCATCAAATCCTCCCGTGATCAAGACCGCCGCTCCATTTTCCAATGCGATGCGATGCACATTGTCCCGATTCCCCACAATCAGCAGGTTTCCAGGTTCTATGTATCTCATCATGGCTTCCAGTTTCATCGCCCCGATGACAAATCGGTTCAACGTCTTATGTAGTCCTGCTTTCCCCCCCAATACCGTACCGTCCACAATATTCACCACTTCGGCATATGTGAGCCGCTCGATATCCGATCGTTGCTTTTTCTCCACCCTGACTGTCCCCACGCGCTCGATCGTATGAACAAGCCCTTGCGCTTCCGCGTCTTTGATCGCTCGATATGCGGTTCCATCGCTCACGTTCAAATCCCGCGCAATTTGCCGAACAGATATTTTGTGGCCGATTTCCAGCTTTTCGATATACTGCAAGATCTGTTCGTGCTTCGTTAACAAGTACTTTCCCTTCTTTCTTCCCTATTAGTCTTCAATCATATATTACAATAATTTCCGCTCAAAACCTATCTGTTCACAAAAAACAAGCCAAAGCTTCCCATGCCGGAATGCTTTGGCTTGCACTGGATTGATACTCGCGCATGTCGCTCTTATCTCTGATAAACGGCCAGGCGCCGCTGCCGTTTCCACTGCCGTTCGGCCTCCAGCCACTGCCGTCGGCGCTCCGCTTCTTTTCTCCGCTGTTCGAGACGAATTTGCCTTATCAGGTCATTCAGGTTGGCGATCAGGAAGAATCCCATCATCACCAACCACAACGCCACAAACAGGGAAACGATCCCAGATTGGAAGTGGAGGGGCAATTTGGCCAGTCCCAAGCAAAAGCAAGCCGCCCCGCACAATATGGATAACCCGCGTTGTTGCATCATTGTCACCCCTTCTTAAGACTATCTCTATGAAAAGGGATGTTTGATCATGCGCGGAAAAGTATACCCGCCCGCCGCCGTGAAGGAATAAGTGGAAATCACGGTTCCCCACGGTTTCCGCTCCCGCTCAATCCATCTCTCTAAACATAGCCAATTCCATGTTTTTCTCTCTGATCCAGGCGTTAAGCCGTGAATCAGTCAGGATCGGCTCATCCAAGTATGCCGGATGATACATGATTTCCACCGTTTCATGCGACTCCGCGGCATCAAGGAGGTTTCTGAACAGCTCATGCGTTACCTGGTCATCTTGTCCTAGCGACTTCTAGAAAAGAAAGTTTGTTCGATATCCCCATCTTGGCGATACCGAACAAGTGTCATTCATCCAACCACTTTAGAATCGGGTCATTTATCGCGTAAGTCTGTTAAATTGAATTTTCATCATTTCGCCCCCGCCAGTTCCCTGATTCGCTTCACGATGACTTGTTCTTGACCCGGCAACAAGGGGCGCGGATCAATCTGAAGAATCCCCATATTGGCATAATGATGGCGGGTATAGATAGCTGGATCTCCCCCTTCCAACCGCTTCATCAATTCCGTCGCGCTCCAGCCCAATCTTTGCGCGTCGATTCGCAGCTCGGCCCGGTATATTTCCCTGCCCGCTTCATCCCGCGCCAATCGGCACTCCAGCCCGTTGATGTCGGTTAATTGGTCTATCAGCCAACCCATGCGCTGTTTTTGTGCCTGTGCTGTCTCTTCTCTTGTGCCGTAGCGCTGCAGTGCTGTCAATAGCCCGATGATCGCTTCTTTTCCCACCTTCATGGCTCGGCCAATGCCTTTGTACTGTGCGCGACAAGCTTCAATCAAGTCCGCCCGGCCACAAATCAAGCCGGAGGTGGGACCTTCTATCGCTTTTCCGCCACTGTAAATCACCAAATCCGCTCCCATCGCGGTATACCGCCGCAGATCCGCTTCCGCCGCCGCATCGACAATCAGGGGAATCTTATGTTCTTGGGCTACGGAAAGCATCGTTTCCAACGATTGCATCCCCTTTTGCACGGCATGGTGTGACTTCACATACATTAGGGCGGCCGTGCGGTCGGTGATCGCTTCCATCAGGTGGCGTTTTTCCACATGATTGGCATGTCCCGCTTCCATGGCTTTCCCTCCCCCCAAAGCGATCATCTGCGTGATCGAAGCACCAAAATGAACGGCATGCCCCTTTTGCAGGACAATTTCATTATGAAGTCCCTCCGAATCTGGCAACCTTTCAATGCGGGTCAACTGGGTTCCCGCAATGACGGCCGCAACTGATCGCGATGCCACTGGCCGCTCCCGACGTCACGCAACCATCCTCAGCGCCTGTAACGCCCGCAATCGCCTTGCCCACCGCAACCATGAGTTCTTGCATGTCCACATAATCCATCGAGGCTGCCGACATGGCTTGGGCGATCTCGGGATGAATCGCACTCGCGCCCAACGCTGTCATCTTTCCACTCGCATTGATGATTTGCTTCAAACCAAACTGCTGATAAATCCCCATCACGACCACCTCTTTTGGCAAAGGCTCATTCAGCCCCGGTTATTTTGCGACGATGGGAAAAATCGCCCCCATCACCATCGCGCCTAAAATCGCTCCACCCGCAATCGGCTTTTTATAAGCATAAAAAACAGCGGCTCCCACCGTTGCGCCAATCCCGACCGGAATCGAGGCCATGATGGCGGCAATGACAATCAGCGGGCCCAGGTAGCGCCCGGCGGCATTCCCCGCTCCCATCATGATATCCGCCCCATAGGTGAAGTTGGCTGAGTGGATCGTCACCTTGCGGATGAGAATGATGACAAGGCCAATCACCGCACCGATGAACGCGCCTGTTGCCAGCGAAAGCGGAAAGGAGGTGAGCGGCGCAGTGATTCCCACGGCCAGCATAAGGGCGGGAATCCCGATGCCTACACCTGTTTGCAGGGCGCCACCAATATCCAGAATCCCTACCAACGGACCTTTCAACACACGGGCAAACAAGAAGCTGGCACCAAATGCCGCCGCCGCCCCATAACCGCCTCCCTTCATACCCGCTTCCAACATGGCCACCACGGCAATCTCATTAAATGCGCCAATATGGTAAACATAGTACAGATGAGTTCCCGCAAATATCCTCGCCGACAGGCAAGCGGCAAATAAAATGAACGCCTTCTCCGAATACCAAAATCCTTGGTTCCGCTCATCCAACTCACTTCACCTCCAAGCCAAACAATTGATGCAAATCGATGAGTCCTTGGGGAATTTCCAACTGCATGCTCTCCAGCAACTTCACATCAAACCCACGGAAGAACCCACTGAGAATAAACAGCATGATCACCGCAATCACAAGGGCTTTGGTAATTTTGTTCCAACCGCTGTCATCTACCCCTTTACCGATGAGAATGCCCAAGACGATGCCCGGCACCGCATTCCCCATAATCAAATGGGCCATCCCGCCCAGCACCGTCCCCCAGATGCCTGTCCGTTTGCCGGCATCCATCGCCGCCGTCCAGAATACGATCGGCATGATCGGATTAATCAACCAATCCGCCGCGGGAATGAGAACCGCCGTAGCCACCTTTTGCATCGATTCAGGGATCGAGGCCGCGGTGGAATTGAGCACAGTCACGACGATCACTCCGACAATCGCACCGGCAACCGCCATCTTTTTGGGATGATGCAAGGTTTCTTCAACCTTTCTGTTTCTCCACAATAAGACAGCCGCCGCCCAGTTCGGAATAATCCGGTGCTCCACATCTTGCGTAAAAGCCCCAGCCCCCACAACGGAAGCCCATGAATTGAACAAAAAACCCAACCCGAATGAAAAGTGCGAAATCGGTTCCCCTTCGCAAGCATTCAATTCCCCAAACGTCCGGAACGCACCCATCCCTTGTATGCGTGGCGCATGAAACATCCTGGCCGCCCCGGCCCCCACGCCAAAGCCGACGAGCGCCCCGATAACCATGGATTCCAAGATAACGATCAACGTCTCCATATGCTCTCCCCTTCGATCAGTGGCTTTATTCCATCCGGATCAGATGTTGGACCCGAGTCAGCTGTTCTTCTTCTGTATCAAAGTCAATCTTTGCCACATCAATCACTCGCAATTGAACCGTAAGGTTCACCGTAATCTCATAACGGTTCCGCTTTCTGGGAAACAAGAATCCCAGAAAGCGTTCCGTATGGATGGTTTTCTTGGCATGAACGATGTCCATGCGCTCAGGTTCAATGCGGATGGCCAATCCCTCGATTTCTTGCGCAACCTTGCTTTTCACCTGGGCAAAGATTTGGTTAAAGGCACTTTCCTTTGTTTCTCCCGCTCCCGTCAATGTGAAAGTATGGGTCAAAACTCGCAGCATCGGTTACCCTCCTGTGATGTTGATATACTCTTCAGTCAGCCTCCGCCCCAGCTCATCCGTATCCATAAATCCAAATCCCACCACTTTTTTGCCCTTGCGCAGCGCGGTGATTCCCGCTTCAATCGAACGCAATCCATACTCAACCGGAACCTTGTATTTCGTTTGGGCCGTGATGGCGCCAGCGCCGCCGCTGCCGCAGAAACATATGCCAAAATCGGCATCTTCTTTTTTCATCACATCCCCCACCTTCATGTCCGCCCCCACGCCGGGAATCAAGATGGGAAAACCGCCGGCCTGCTCAACACCCCGCGCCACCTTCTGCCCCTTGCCCAATCGGTCACCAATGACCACTTTCACTGTTCGAGTCACTTCGTATCCTCCTGTTGTTCCAGTTTTGCCGCAGCAAAATGCAAGGCCAGCAATAATATCTCAATATTGGTAATGTTCAAGTTTTTATCCCGGCCATAGGCTTCAAGAACCTTCCGGCTGAGCCCTTTCATTTCCTCGCTTACTTGGTCCCACAATTCTTGCTCGACTGGCGGGAGGCATTCCCCTTCCTCCATCCGCCTCATAAAAGCTAACACATGAACGGCTAGCGCCATCCAACGATCATGCGACAGAGACAACGCCATCTTCTCAGTCTGTTCTTTGATCCGGACAAGCAATGTCTGCAATTCCGTTTTTTCCTGTGGAAGGAGCGGCTTGTGTGTGGCAATCTCTTGAATCAGCTGCTCAATCATGTCTCCATACCTTTCCTGATTTAATCGTGTTTACAGCCCGCAAATAAGGGTTTCCCACCATTTGCTCGGCTTCGGAATCAACCAGCGTGATCGGCTCGGCGATCCATTTTAATATCGTGAGATCAGCCACCGTATCTTTTTTTAGCGTGCCCAATTCATCAGCCAGCCCCAAGATGCGGGCAGGCCTCCAAGTGACCGCCGCGATGACGTCCTCCAAAGGGTAGCCCATGGCCAAGTATTTGTTCATCGTCGTAATCAAGCTGTGTACAGGACCCCGAATGTTTTCGCAGTAGATATCTGTGCTGATCGAAAAAGGAGACAGGCCCAGTTCTTTGATGCGCTTCATTGTTTGAAAGCTGAAACTGGAACTGCCATGGCCCACATCCCACAACACCCCACGCTCCATTGCGCAAACCGCTTCGGGAATCAACTGTCCATTCTCATCCAGAAGCCCACCCTGCTTTCCATGAAACGCATGTGTCACCACATCCCCGCTGTCGAGCAGATCCAATATCTCCCCCAGTTTTGGTGGCGCGTTTCCAATATGAACCATGACCGGCAATCCCACTCTCTGGGCAAGGCGCTTGGCCATGACCAACGGTTGCAAACCGCTATCTTTCACCACTGATCGACTCATGCGCGCTTTGATCCCCCGTATCAGCGGAAATTGCTTGATGAGCCGTTCGGTTTCGTCCGGTTTCAACAGACTGAGATCAGCCAGTTCAGACCGACCATCACACAACCCTTGCGATGCGATATTGATCCACAACAGCACTTGCGTCTGATTAAGCTCCACGACTTCCCTCAGGAAGGCCGGAAAATCGCGGGAACCTGTGCTCCCCGCATCCACAAGCGTGGTTACGCCTTGTCGGATGCCAACCTTATCCGCCTTGATGCCCAATGCGGTCCGCCGTTCAAAAACATGGGTGTGCAGATCGATCAGTCCCGGCACCACAAAACAACCCGCCGCATCCACCACTTCTGTCGCCAACCCCGCCTGAACCGTCCCCGGCGCAAACCAATCGGCTATTTTGCCTTCCGTTACGCCGACATCAAACGGACCACAGATGCCCTGAGACGGGTCCAACACGATTCCATTCACAATGAGCAGATCCATCCGCCTTCTCCTCTTCTCAGACAAAGTAACAAAGGATCGCATCCAGTTCGCTCTCAGGCACAACCAACTTTTTCTCTTGCATGATCCGCACCAATTTGGCGCGAATCGTGGCCAATGGTTCCATTTCCCACTCCGGTTCAACGCGCGGGCTCTCATACGTCAATCCAAACGCCAAGCGATTCACCATCAGCATCAGATGCAGCGTTAACCCTTCCGCCCGTTGCTCACTCAACCCCTCGCCCATTTCGGACAAAACGGTTCGACTCAGCTCAAATCCTTTACAGATCACTTCCTGCATCATTTGCTCCATGGCAGGCCGATCCCCATTTAACGAATCCGCAGTGAGCGAAACAGGCTGATTCATGCGCAATTCCGCAATCACTTGTTCGATCGAAGCAAAGTCTTGCTTGGTGGGGAACCTGTTCACCACCACCGCGGGAACCGTTACTTTGACATTGACGACACTGATCACCAAATCGGGTTCTTGGGACTGGATCTGGTGTTCGAGACCGATGGCTGAACAACACCCGATCACATGTAGGTGCCGAATCTCTTGCTCAAGAATCGTCTTTAGAAATTGTGCGGTTCCCCTGCCCGTCCCACAGACAACCAAAGCCTTGATCCGTTTCATCTCCTGCTTTCGCTTGAGCGACGCGAGAAAATGCAACACGATATAGCCGATATCAGCATCTGCGAGATGCATCTCCCGATTTCCAAACATGCGCCGGCACACCTGTTTGACCACCTTGAACATATCCGGATACAGACGGGTAATCTCCGACATCAAGGGATTGGGTTCGACCACTCCGCGTTGGCGCTTAAGCAATTTATCCGTCATATGGGCTAATAAATGTTCAAGCAAGCGAACATCTTGGCGAAAATCTATCTCCATCTGCTGACTTACTTGGGTGATAAGCTCTAAGGTTAAAGCATAAACATCGACTTGTCCCTGTTTGGTCAGGGAAGCGATTCCCCCCATGGCTGGTCGACTGATAAACAAGACTTCATGTTCGGATATCGCCAAACCGATGGCAGCGGACAACGAGGTGAGCGTCTGTTGAAAAAGGCGAAATACCTCGCCTTTCTTCATGTCAAGCAGTTCGCTCGCCTCATAGGCCACTTCATGATCCGAGCGCAAGCGGTGAATCACGATACAGAGGCGAATAAAGATGCCAATCACGGCGCGATCTGTAAACTCCATGCCCATCGCTTTTTCGCATTGTTCCGCAATCTGCCTGACGGCGTGAAAGACCGATGCAAGATCATCCCGCGATAAGCGGAACTTTTCCATCACGCTGCTCACCCACAGTGGTATCTCACTTTCCTGAATGATGGCTTGCACAATATCAAACATGTCACTGCCACTCAGCATCTCCTGAACCGTATGCTCCAGGGCCAAGCGCCGATTGATTTCCGTGCACTCCAACCGAATGCCCAAGCGACTTCGTTCCACCCGCACATTCCAGTTTTCCAGGACGCTTTCCGCCACGGACAAATCGGAGACGAGTGTATTCCGACTCACATTCAGCTTCTTGGCCAACCCATCGATTTTGAAATAACCGTCATGGGGCAATAACTCCATCATCAAATATCTGACCCGTTCTTGAGGAGGAAGAACCACATCCGTCAGTTCCCTTTTTTCCAACAGGTCCGTTAAACGACTCCGGAGAGTTGACTCTTGATCGATCCAAATCCCTTTGTTCGGTTTTGAGTGCAACTCCACTTGCTGATCCTGCAACCAATATCGAACAGATTCAAGATCGTATTTCACCGTGCGCTCGCTCACTTGCAACTCCCGGGCCATATCTTTGATTCGTATCGGTTCGGGTGAATTTAAAATCATGCACAACAGTTTAACCGAGCGAGATGTTAATAGCATGCTTTTCCTCCTGAATCATTTGCTCGCAAGTGTGTTGATTTATCAGATTTGGGTTGTTGGATTAATGCATAATCAACACTGCTGATTCGCTTGTTTACAGAAATTATATTATAAGTCCCTATATTCCAAAAAGTATGAATTCATTCACCGTGGATTAGTGCAATTTTTGATGGGACCCTATAACCATTCAAAGTTTAAAGCGTTTTTCAAATAAAAAACCTGATTCCCTTCATTTAGGCAAAGGAAATCAGGTTTTGCTTTTGAACAAACATCCTTATGTTGGTTCGCAACTGCCGTCAATTATTTGAAGAATTTCACGCGTTCTTCCAGCGGTTTGAATGTCTTCTCCCCCGCCGGTGCCGTCGGTTTGCCAAATGGCATTTGGGCGATCAACTTCCAACTGTCCGGAATGTTCCATTTTTGTTTCACTTCATCATCGATGAGCGGATTATAGTGTTGCAAGGTGGCTCCGAATCCCTCAAGTTCCAAGGAGGTCCAGATCACAAATTGAAGCATGCCGGAAGACTGCTCAGACCATACGGGAAAATTCTCTTTGTATAAAGCGAATTGTTCTTGCAGGGATTTAATCACTTCCTGATCTTCAAAAAATAAGACGGTGCCGTAGCCGTTGCGGAAGGCGTTCATTTTCTCCTCTGTTGAGCCAAATTGGTCTGCCGGCACGATTTTCCTCAATGTTTCCTTTGTGATGTCCCATAATTGATCATGGTGTTCCCCCAATAAAACGACCACTCTGGCACTTTGGGAATTAAAGGAGGAAGGTGTGTGCTTGACAGCATGATTCACCACTTCTTGAATCCGTTCATCCGAAACGACCGCCTCTTTGCTGATTCCGTAGATGGACCGTCTCTCCGCCACAGCCGTATAGAAATCTTTCACGGTATCTGCCATATGCTTCGTCTCCTTATCAGATGGATTTCCGAATATTTTGTCCAAAAAACCCATTCCAAACCCCACCTTCATTTGATTTCAGTAAAACGTTGTTTTTCAACGCCACTCCTTGTTGGGCTTACTTATCGCCCACTTTTTTGTCGTAAATGACTTTATGTTAGTATGATACCGCGTATAACTTATTATTGTCAACATACTTACTAAAATATAGCAAATGATTTTCGGAGTAAATGATAGGCATTCTTATGGCCTGAACGTTCCGATGCAAAAAAATAACTGCCATTCATGCACTCTCCTAGCTCATCTTCTAAAACCCGCATCTCGGCATACTTTTCAACCGATTTTTTAGGGAAACCTAACATTTCTCCAAGATAATGTGTTTTTCATAATCGTTCTCTGCGATGTCCATACGTTCTAAATACGTCTCTTTAAGTTTGTCGTTTTGAAAGAAGATATAACCGTTAGGCTTTCCCTCATACGGATTGATGTGGGGGTATTGGATAAGTTGTTGGTAGTAAATTTCGTTAAACAGCTTACCTTTCCAACCCAACACCACAGGTTTATACCCGTCTAGAAACGCTTGGTAATAAAATTACCTGTTTGCGCAGGGCATCGCTTACGCTCTGCAATCTATTAATACGAATGTTACTTATTCTTGAATGTGGCATGCTAACTTTTTTCCTAACCGTCCTATAATCCGCGCAAACTTCATTTCATTTGATAGCGCTAAATCTTTCGCCATTTCGGAATAACTAGCGCCTGGATACGCGCACAAATATTCAATAACTGCACGCCGCTGTTCCTTGTATAACTCTTCGGCGTATATCCGCTTATCTCTTAATTCCTCGCGCATACGTGATAACTCCCGGCGCTCCTCTTCGTTTAACTCATCGTGTTTAACCCCGATCGTCACCTTGCCGCCGTTTTTCCGTATCTGTTCCCTTACAATCTCGGTAAACTCGTTTCTTATTGACCCTTCAATATAAATGTAAGTAAGCGCCTTCCTGTTTATATCCGGGCGGATTACACCGTGACAAATGTCGTCAATAATCATGCCCACACGGGCACAAATACGGCATCCCACGTCTTCAACAGCTTGAAGGTAAAGATTAGAAACGAATGATTGATTGTAATATATCATTGTTCTCATTTAGAAAATGGCGTAATTTCTTTAGAATGGCGGCGGATAGCTTTGATTTAGCTTACCGGTTTCAAAGTTTACGTTATCGAACCTATCAAGCGGGTAAAGAAGGCGTTTTAATTCGTATTCATACCAATCGGCGGGAGCGCCTATACATTTATCTAGTTCTTCTTCTACGTCCTGCGCGAATGACTTTTTATTGTTGTACTCTTTAAACGCATTGCTTACCGCTTCGTTTCCGCCGTCTGGCATTTCACCGAAGATAATTTCATACGCTAGATTGTCCAGTGTGATTAAAACCTCCATCATATAACCGGATTTAAAAAAACTCCTTCTATTTAATACTCATTAAACTACCGCCAGTGCATTTTTAGCCAAACTTTTTCGTAGAAAACCACTAATTAATTGGATAAGAAAACAAAAAGACGTAGCTACAAACCACGTCTTAACCAGTGCAATACTTCACCGCCCGAAGTGTTTAAATGCTGATTCCTAACATGTGCCATCGGTAGGAACGATTGGATAAACGTAAACGTTAAAAACGAGTGAAAACGCTATGCGATAAAGAGTAATTTGTATCTGGGCAAAAAAAATACCTTTCATACTTACATGAGAACGACAGTGATTCAATACGACTTTAATCACAACTACCCGCGTAGCCAGATTGACGCATTTACATACTTATCCATTATTCACACTTATGAAAACGATTGGACAAAAGCCGAAGAACGTATTAGAATTGCATTAAAGATAGCACGCGATGTTTCCCAGACTTACCGTTTATCAAAAGTGTTGATTGTATTCGGTAACGTATATTTAGAACAATCCAAATACAGGGAAGCATTTACAAAGAGGCTGAAAAATTATCTGCACAAAACAAACTAAAACAACGGCAATATACCGCCTTATTGCAAATAGAGCATTGTTTTTATCAGTTAGGGCTTAAAGAAGAATGGGAAACATCTGTAATGAACCTCCTAAGCCTTCAACGAGAATTAAACCTAAGAAGTGAGAATGAGATTTATGTTGTTCGTTAACCACTTTATGGGCGATGATGATTTTAACGATTAAACAAAAATATGTTTATTATCTTGGCAGGGAGCCTTAGAAGCATCCCCATGTTGCTTGTTACACAATACGAAGTAAAAGGCGCTACCGGAATATCGGTGCGCCTTTTACTTTGCGGTTTTTCCAAACAAATGAACACAAAAAAAGAGACGGTTTCCGGTGCCGTCTCTACCAAAGGGGGTTTTCATCCTGTAATCATTGTAGATGAAAACCATTACAGGCAGGTTACAGAAAATTTACAAATAGATATCTCACCATGCCAACTCTTGCCCTGGCTTCATGACGCTTCCTTTGATCCCTTTCTTGCTGAGCTCTTCGACAAAACGCTCGCCGTTCTGCTCAATCAGGGGGAAGGTGTTGTAATGCATCGGAATCACATGCTTGGCTCCAAGCCATTCCGCCGCCACGAGGGCATCTTCCGGGCCCATGGTGTAATTGTCCCCGATCGGCAACAAGGCCAAGTCAATGGCTTTGCGCCCGATCAGCTTCATGTCGGAGAAGAGGGCCGTGTCTCCGGCGTGGTAGAGGGTTTTCCCATCCAGGGTCAACACGAAACCGGCGGCGGGCCCCATATAGATGATTTGCCCATCCACTTCATATCCTGAACCATGCAGGGCCGGAACCATTTTCACATGGCCAAACGGAAAGGTGTACCCACCCCCCAACGCCATGCCATGCGCCTTCACGCCCTGCTGTCCCAGCCAACCCGCCATCTCGGCCGAGGCGATGACGGTCGCTCCCGTGCGCTTGGCGATGGCGACCGTGTCGCCCACATGATCCCCATGTCCATGCGTAACCAAAATATAATCGGGATGAAGCGCATCCGCTTGAATCTTGGCTTGTGGATTGCCCGTGATAAATGGATCGATTAACAAACGAGTCCCGTTGTGAGCGATCTCAAAACAAGAATGACCGTGAAAGGTTACCTTCATGAGCCTTTCTCCTCCTTTAATCTTGTTTCTTTTCATTCCACAATTGTTGCACTGGTTCCATGATGATGCGCTGAAGATCGGACAGGAATACGTGGAATCGCTGTTCCGCTTCCAGATACCGCATCAGGACAGGAACCCCTTGGATCACCGTCCCCAGCTTTTCAAGCGCTTCTTTCTGTTCCGGGGTCGGTTCTTTCCCCTCCAGCGCCAGCCGTTCCATTTCCGCTTGTTTCTTATGTAAGTCAGTCAGCATGTCGTGAACCGTCGGATTTTCTTCCACTTGCCGTTTGGCCTCAAGCAAAGCCTGATAATACTCAGAAGCGCGAATGCTCCTGGCCAATTGATGAGCGTGATCGTATGGATTGACCATCAGACGTCCCTCCCATTTCTCATGGTAACATGTTTGGGATTGTCATGCCACACGGTTCAATCCGCCGGATTGCCGGGCGATCCCCAGCGAAGGCCACTTAAGACCAAGCTTGGGTGCCGGACGCACAATTGCAAAATGCCAAGCCTTTTTTATTCACTCTCACATATTAGGTTACATACCATACATTAGTTAATTCAGGCGGAAGGGGATTACCATGGGGCTGGCAAAAGTTCAAATTCAGATACTACCCAACCAACAGTTTCCCGATCACATCAATATCATGATGAGTGATCAATTGGCCAAAAAATTAAATATCCATACCAACACGCTCTGGGTTGCCTTTGGCTCTTCCATCGCTACTGGTTATATTGCCCGGATGAAACGCGCCAATCATAAAATCATCTTCATCAGCAACAACTTGGCCAATAAATTACTGTTACCCGCACAGCCGCTGATTCATGTTCAGTTTGACTCTCGTTCCCTCCGTTTGCGTATCGGTCCCTTATTTGGGATCTTGATCAGCAAAATGCCCCAAACCGAAGACGACCAATTATTCGGCCAAATGACCCGCTTCCTGGGCGAATGTGAGGCCACCGGACAGAACAAGGGAATAAGAGTCGCTGTGGTATTGGCCGATACGATTGATATTGAGCGCCGTGGAATCAAAGGATGGATCAAGGTAAACGACCGCTGGCTAGCTACCACGCTCCCACTGCCTGATGTCATCTATAACCGAATCACGTCGCGAAAGATTGAAGAAAAGGATGCCGTGCAAACGAATTTGGCCCGCTTAAAAAGCCAGTTTCACATTCCCATCTTTAACGAGCGGTTTCTCAACAAACTGGAAGTGTACCAAATCCTGTCCAAAGATGAACGCATGCGCAACTACCTGCCGGAAACCCATCTCTACCAAACGGATAAATGCAAAGAATTTTTAAACCGATATTCCACCATCTACTTGAAGCCGACCAACGGCAGTCTTGGGCAAGGGATCATTCGCATTGTAAGAACCGGACCCGAATGGCTTTATCAATCGGCAACAGCCAGCGGAACGTTCTCCAAAACGACCTCATCCAAAAAAGAGTTGCTCCGTCTCCTTAACAAGAAAATCAGAAACAAACCTTATATTATGCAACAGGGACTCGATTTGATCAAGTATGAGCGGCGTCAGGTCGATTTTCGCGTGCTCGTGCAAAAAAACATCCAAGGCGAATGGCGCATCACTTCTTCCGTCGGGCGCATCGCCAACGACCAACATATCGTATCCAACTTGGCGCGGGGCGGAACAATCCGCAAAACCAGCGAGTTGCTGGATGAATTGGCGCTCAAACACAAACCCAGCGTGAGTGACATCAAGCATGCCGCCTTATCGATTGTAAACACCTTTGAGGAGTTGGTTGGCGGACATTATGCCGAGTTGGGCATCGATCTCGGAATTGATACACAAGGGAAAATATGGTTGATCGAGATTAATTCCAAACCGTCCAAAACGGATGATACCGTCATTAATCCCACCACACATAGGCGACCTTCTGTGTCCAGACTCATTGAATATGTACAATATCTCACTCTTCTCCAGCATAACGCTCATTCCCCTCCTTCAGCGCAACACCAATGGACATTACGAAGGAGGAAACCATGATGGATAAACAGACATTGGGCATTACGGTGTGTCGGGAAAAGGCATTGAAGAAGATTCCCCCGTTTTATGAAGCGCCTTATTTTCTTCAACTCGCACAAGAGGGGAAAAAATGGGGCATCGAGGTTTTTGTTTTCGTTCCGATGGACATCAACTGGCGGGAGCGGACCGTGTCCGGATGGACCGTCCAATCCCACGCAACATGGGTGAAAGCGACCAAACCGCTTCCCTCGTTGATATACGATCGGTGCTATTATTCAAACCAAAAACAATTTAATGAATATCAACCTTATATCAAGCGGCTGCGAACCGATCCCCAGATCCATCTGCTCGGTACCCCGCTGAAAGGGAAATTGCAGACGTTTGACATATTAAAGCGCAATGACAACCTTCATCCATATCTTCCACCCACCATCTTGTACCAATCGGCCAAAGAGGTCTTCCTGTTTCTTGAAAAATACCGCGGAGCCTTGGTGAAGCCAAACGGGGGAAGCCACGGCAGGGGGGTGGCCGCGATCCTTCCCCAGTCAACGGGATATCAAATCCGTGGCCGCGACCAGATGAATCGCCCTATGTCCCGGCACATCAAGAGTAAAGAAGAGTTAACGTCTTGGTTAAACTCATTCATTAACCATTCCCGCTATCTCGTTCAACCCTATCTTTCTTTATATACACCGGATCGACGTCCCTTTGATATCCGCATCTTAATCCAGAAAAACGAACAAATGCAGTGGGAAATCACAGGGATGGCCGTCCGCACAGGCAAACCTCAGTCAATCACTTCCAATTTGCATGGTGGCGGAGAAGCCGTTTCCATCCAAACCTTTTTGGAGACGCACTATTCCCGTCAAGACATTGCCTCTATCCTGTCGCAACTCACCCGGATCAGCCAACAAGTGCCACAAACCATCGAAGCCTATCACGGAAATTTGGTGGAATTGGGATTGGATATCGGAATTGACCAACATGGACGCATATGGATATTGGAAGTGAACTCAAAACCTGGGCGCACCATCTTTATAAAAACAGGCGAATTGGAACTTCGCGAGCGAGCTGTCCAACTTCCGATCCGGTACGCACACGCTTTACTCGAGCAGTAGGAGGGACACTATGAATTCAATCTTGTGCAAAGTAAAAATCTCATCCAAAGGGCTTACCAAAGCGATCGGACTTAGCCAATCACTCATGAAACGATGGGGTTGTACAGACGGACAGTCCATCAAAGTGGAAATAGGAAATCGCACGATCATCATCCAGGCTCGCAGAATCCCTTATCAGGGTGAGAAGATCTTGATCTCCACCGAAGCGGCCAATTATTTGGCCCTCCCTTATTCTGGTGTCTATCGCGCACGTTTTCTGAATCGCTCACTCAAATTGGGACCCGTGATAGGCATTTTCACCACAAGTTATTCCGGAAATACTGAACAGCCTTTTGGCAAACGGTCCACGCTCTTTAAAGAGTTCATTAAAGCCGGATTGGAAGAAAATCCGATCATCTATGCCTTTACCCCCGATATGGTGGATTGGCAAAACCACATCATTTATGGTTGGCACGTCGTGGGGAATCAATGGAAACGGTTTAAAGCCCCTTTCCCTGACGTGATCTATGAACGAATACCCAATCGAACCATTGAAGCGCGCAGCTCCGTGCAGGCCTGTCTCAACCGGTTCAAAAACGAATTCAACTGTCAAATCTTTAATCAAGGTTTTTTCAACAAATGGAAAATCCATCAATGGTTAAGCAGCCATCCCTATACAGCCAGCTTTGTGCCTGAAACGTATCTCTCTCCATCCATCTCCACGATCAAACAAATGTTGGATCGCCATTACATGGTCTACTTGAAGCCGAGTGGCGGAAGCTTGGGTCTGGGGATCTTCCGCATCACACATTCTCCGGGAACGGGTTATTTCTGCCGCTACCGTGAAGGGAACCGAAATGTCCTGCACAAATTCCGTTCCTTAGACAAACTGATCAACCACTATTTCGCCAAAGAACCGGAGCGCTTTAACAAATACATTGTGCAACAGGGCATTCGCTTGATCAAACATGATAAGCGCCCTGTCGACTTTCGGGTTCACCTGCACAAAGACGGTTCAGGGCAATGGACCGTTGTCGCCATCGGATCAAAAGCGGCTGGGCCGGGTTGCGTAACCACCCATGTGCGCACGGGAGGAATCATCATTCCCACCGATCAGATTCTGCAAAATATTTTCGAGGAGCAAGCCGCCCTGATTGAAGCCAATGTCAAACAGGCGAGCATCACCATTGCGGAAACGTTGGAAGATCATGTGGATGGTCCCCTCGGGGAGCTCGGCATGGATATGGGAGTAGACAGGAAAGGCTCTGTATGGTTATTTGAAGTGAATTCCAAGCCAGGGCGCCATATTTTCCACCACCCCAGTTTAGAACAGGCAGGGCGCCAATCGGCCAAACTGGTAACGGAATATAGTTTGAAACTATCCAATTTCATTTAAAAGGAGGAGGTATGTGTGAAACCCCCGCGCAAACGCCAACGCACCACGATGGCATCGAAAAAAAAGAGGTCCTCGCGCTTTCCGGGCATGCTTGAGGCCGCCCATGGATACCAACAATCCGCCTCTTCCCTCCCTTCTGCCCACACCGGCCGAGGGGTGGCAACACTCGAACGCCTATATCAAAGCAAACAATTATTGGGCCCATTCATCGCCATCTTGACCTCTGATGGGGGCAAACCATTCCAAGGAAACCAAGCCAATTTTGCCGACCTGATCCGTACCGGCCGCAAAATGGGGCTCACCGTCTATGTATTGACCCCGAGTGGATTGGCAGCCCGGACAGAAACCACCGTGGTCGGTTACCTGCTTGATCCCAATTCGACTGGCCTGAACTGGATTCGGGCCAAACTTCCCATTCCCAATGTCGTATACAATCGGGTTCCCAATCGCCGCCTAGAACAATCGGAAGAAGTGCAACAGGCCATCCATACCCTCACCAACATGTCAGGCGTACATCTATTTAATCCTTATTTTTTTGACAAATGGACCCTTTATCAGCAACTGGCCGCATCGGAAACACTCAAAAACCTGGTGCCCCATACATTGAAGTGGGATGAGGACATCCCGCTCAGTGACCTGCTCAAACAATATCCGGTCCTATATTTGAAACGAGTGAACGGAAAAGCGGGCATCGGCATGATGCGAATCGCCAACAAGAAAAAAGGTGCCGAGCTCATCTACCAAGACAATAAGGAGAAGAAGAAAGCCACCTTCACCGATTTGCGCCAATTAAGCAAAACGGTACACCAAATGACACAACAACACCCTTATCTGATTCAGCAAGGCATCCCCTTAGCCACCTATAAAGGGCTTCCTTTTGACATCCGCATGCTGCTGCAAAAAAACAATCAGGGCCAATGGGGGCTAACCGGGGCCGGGATCAGGGTCGCGGGACCCAATTCGATCTCCACCCATGTTCCCATGGGCGGACGCATTGAAAACCTGCATCGGGTGATCAATGAGGTCTTCGAGAAGAAAACACCCGATTTATTAGATAAAATCAAACAAACCGGGTTGCAACTGGCCCAGTTCATTGAAAGCAAACAATCCTCTCCCTTGGGGGAAATGTCGATCGATTTGGGCATCGAAGGGAATGGCACCCTCTGGTTTTTTGAAGCGAACGCCAAACCGATGAAATTTGATGAGCCTGATATCCGTCGCCTCTCGCTTACACGGCTTATTGAATATTCCCTTTATTTGAGTGGCTACCAGCTACCACAGAAGGAAGAGAAAGCATGCACATCCAAGACTTGACACCTGCTCAAGTGTCCGCAAACAAACCGACGATTCTGCGCTTCATGAAGCGGTATGGCGACGGACGAATCACCCATCGGGCCTTGCGTTGGTTCAAACAGTTGGGCGCGGAATCGTTTCCCGAGGGCACGCATATCGCGGCGGCTTTGGAACAAAAAAAGCTGATCGGAGTCATCGTCATCGGGCAATACGGTTTGCAAGAAGCCTTTATTGCCGTGCATCCCGATTTCCGGCAACAAAAAGTGGGCGAAGGCTTGGTGCAACACACTTTGGGCAAACTAGACAAACTTTATACGCGTGTCGCTTGCGACAATACCGCCAGCTTAAAATTGTGCTTCAGCTGTGGTTTGGTCGCCTTTAACCTCTTTAAGGGACCGACGGGGAAACCCACCTTATGGTTGGGTGGGGGCAATTTCCAACCGCAGGATATCGAAAACAGCCCTTTGCTCGATTAAGGCAAAGGGCTGTTTTTAAGTTTATTGAATGACGCGCTTAGCGGTAACATAGCTTTCTTGCAACCAACCCGTGGACAGATCGTCGTAACGAACACCACCTTTACCGTAGGTGTGGAGAACCTTGCCATCCCCGACATAAATGGCCACGTGTCCGATATTCGGTGCGGTGTCCCCTCGGGTAAAGAAGACCAGATCTCCTTTTTCGAGTTGGGATTTAGCGATCGTTTCGCCTACCGTTGCCTGTTGGCGGGAAGAACGTGGTAGAGAGATGCCATGTTGCTTGAACACGTACTGAACAAAGGAAGAACAATCAAACGTGGCGGTTTGTCCGGCTGCGGCACCAAATTCATAGGGTGTGCCCAAATATTTGTCACCGGTTTGAATGATTTTATCCGCAAGTGCGAGTCGTTGTGCATCTTCATTTGATTGTTCTAGATTTGTTCCCGTGGCAGGCTTGTCAGCCATGTTGGTGTTTGCCGGATTGACTGCCGTTCCTGTGGCGGGCATGTAAGCCATATCGGTGTATGCCGCATTGACGCTGCTTGGGTTGTCTTGGATGACACGCTTCGCTGTGACATAACCCCACTTTAACCATGGCGCAGACAACGAATCAAAGCGAACGCCGCCTTTGCCATAAGTATGCAGCACTTTGTTATCGCCCGCATAGATCGCTACGTGACCGATTTTCCCACCGGAAGAACGAAGTTTGAAGAAAATGAGATCCCCTTTTTTCAGTTGGGATTTGGCTACCGTCATTCCAACCGTCGCTTGTTGGCGGGATGACCGCGGCAATGAGATGCCATGTTGCTTAAACACATATTGAACGAAGGATGAACAATCAAAATAACGGGTGTCTCCCGATTTTGCGCCAAACTTATAAGGGGTGCCCAAATATTTTTGGCCCGTTTGGATGATCTGGTCACCCGTGGTTTGAATATTTTGAGTTTGCAAAGTGGCGGCATTTGCTGTTTGAATGCTAAAATTCGCTAAAACGTTTTGCCAAAAAGCCTTGTCTTCTGTATTGGTAGTGCCAGTAGGCGCACCATGCGGCGCAACCAACGAAACCATTGTCGCTACTGCCAACGTTCCTGTGATTTTGGTAAGATGCCTCTTGGTTAACATCGAATCCCCCTCTGCATGAGTTGTTGTTGCCAAGGCTTGGCCGACCGAACAACCTCATGTTAACACAAAAGACAAATTCAGGATCATGCAATGATTTCCTTTTCAAAACCAAACAGATCGAAAAAAGCCCCGGAGAATCTCTCCAGAGCTTGATCAGATCTAGCTTTTGAGTTGTTAACCCATCTGTTACATAAACCTTCTTGTGCATTTTTTACCATTGAAGCAAAACACAACATTTCTGCCTTCAATCACCGTCTCCAAATGAACCGAACGCCCCCATAAAGCATAAACATGCGGCAAGGTTTTCTCCAGGTACTTCAAATCGAGCTCAACCCCTTCAAAACGGTGGACAAGATACAATTCGCCATTTTGCAGGTAATCCCCGTCATGGACCAAGATGACCGGATGCCCCCCGTTAACCCGGCTCATCACCAACTCATCCCGCACATGCTCCCAGTTTTTATCGGTGACCGTCCACTCGTTTCCTTGACGCTGAAACACATACAAATCCAAATCTTCCACTAGCTCTTTGGTCAAATAATTGCGCAAGAACGAGAGATCGGACTCCAATTCCCGCACCTCAAACATCTTTTCCCTTCCTTGGCCCGGCACCCTCCCGAGTTCCCGCTGTTCTTCCTCAGTTGGGTGGTCCCAGCGACGCTCAATGTCCTCAAACAACTTGAGCCCCAGATAATAAGGGTTAATCGACGTGCTGGAAGGCATCAAGACGGAAGCGTTTAATTTGGCAAACTCAATCGTTTCTGCTTCATCCAAATCAAGTTCCCGCATGATGCGGATATGCCAGTAGGAGGCCCAACCCTCATTCATGATCTTGGTCTCCAACTGCGGCCAGAAGTACAGCATTTCCCCCCGCAATATCGTCATGATGTCCTGTTGCCAATCCTCCAACATCCGGCTATGATGCATGAGGAACAAGAGCAAATCCTTCTCGGGCTCTTCAGGAAAACGCTTTTTTCGGGGACGGGGACGCTCTTCCGGTTGTCCGATGCGGTCCAACTTCCACAGATCCTCATATGGTGAGCTTTGATTTTGCTTCGTTTTTTCCCTTTTCTCCTGTTCCGGTTGCCGCATCACCCGTTTGGCGTCGAGCAGACTGGGATTGATATGTTCCTGGATGGCCAAAACATGATCCAAGAAGTCCTCGACCACCTTTTTTCCATATTTCATCTCATAGAACCGAATCCGCTCCGCGCTTGCCGACATGCTTTCCACCATGTCGCGCGAAGTGTTGGAAAAGCGGTAATTGTTTTTAAAGAAATCGCAGTGGGCCAAGACATGGGCAACGATGAGCTTGTTCTGGATCAAGCTGTTCCCTTTCAGGAGGAAGGCGTAACACGGATTGGAGTTGATCACCAACTCATAGATCTTGCTTAAGTTCAGATCATATTGCAGCTTCATCTTGTGAAAAGCCTTCCCGAAGCTCCAATGCGAAAAGCGCGTTGGCATTCCGTATGCGCCAAATGTATAAATAATGTCGGCTGGACAGATTTCATATCTCATGGGATAAAAGTCTAACCCAAACCCTTTGGCAATCTCCGTAATCTCTTCAATCGCTCGCTCCAATGCTTTTCCTTCCTGTATCAACTCTCATCCCTTCCTTTCCATCACATCATTCTTGGGCTCCGCCAAAAAAATGAGCGGCTGGCGCTAGATAAGCGAAGGGGAAAATGGTAGGAGCCCATCTCGCTTCAAACACCCAAGCATTCTAGCAAACTTTCTTACTATCTATTACATGCAACAACATGGAGATTGGTATATGCGCTTTGACCAGAGACCAGCTGGTATGTTTGAGATTGGATACGAAGGGAAAGTGAATGATGAAACAAGAATCACTTGAAGTGGTGGAGAAGCGTTCGCGCTATGATGAGGTTTATCATGTGAAGGTAATATAATTATACAGAATTTTCTATAAGGATTCAAGCATACAAGTTATTTCAAACGTCGTTGTTGAGCGGAAAAACCTTTTCCCGATGAGCGCCGATGGACAAGTGAAGCCAATGGGAAAACGGTTTTGGAGCGATCGCCATAGCCCTTTCTCCATCCAAAAGATGGTTTTGAAATAGCTTCTAGCCTTGTCTTCCGCTCCATCTTGTCCGTTCACGTTCCCAATCGTTGGTGGAAGAAACAAACAACTAACACAATTGCCCGCTCCGACATAAAATAAATTGACAATTTGATTTCTTGAGCGTTATACTGACTACGTTGAACAACTATATCCTTTTTTTCTTATCTCTATTAGGTGAGGTTCCTGATCGGAGATACGCTACTGCCCAAAAATGTCGAGAGACACCAATGGGTCAGCAGGAAAGGTCGGAACGAAGGTCTTTTCTAATGTAGCTGGCTTAGCCTATGCCGTTCAGTGCCAAAGCTCAATGAGGGAGATAAGCAAAATGAAGCTCATAGTCCATGGGCTTATTTGCTTTGTACCCCTCTTCCTGATAGAGCGGGTTTTTTTATTATCGTAAAAGGGGGGATAAGCATGAACAATGCCCTGCTCAGAAGCGAAATTGAAACAACACTCAAAGAGCGGCACAACACGGAGCACTTGCTGAATTTGCTTGAACAGCTCCAGCCGTTCGATCTCGCGGAAGTGCTGAAGGAGATGGAAGAGGCGAGCCGTTTGGAACTGATCACCCGCTTGCCCTTGGCTGATGCCGCTGAAGCGCTTGAGTACTTGGAGCCGGAGCTTCAATATGAAATCTTGAACCGGTTGTCCGATGAGGTCGCTTCCCCGCTCCTGAAACAGATGTCAAGTGACATGGTGGTAGACATGTTGCTCGCCGTTCATCCGTTGCAGGCGGAAAAACTGCTCCGTTTGCTTCCGGTCGATTACCGCGAGAAGATCAACAACTTGATGAGCTATCCCGAATACACCGCCGGAAGCTTGATGACGGTTGACTACATCTCCGCCCGCGCTTACTGGACGGGAGAACAGACGATCAACCACATTCGCAAAGTCGGACATGAAGCGGAAATCATCTCCTATATCTATGTAACGGGGACACGTGGGGAATTGATGGGCATCGTTTCCCTAAAAGAAATCATTCTCGCCCCACCGCAAACGCACCTCATTGAAATCGCCACGACGGAGTTCATTTCCGTTCCCGCTGAGATGGAACAAGAAGAAGTGGCCCAAATCTTATCGCGCTATAACTTCTACGCGCTTCCCGTCGTTGACCACCAGAGAAGATTGATTGGGATTATCACCTATGATGATGTGGTGGATGTCATCCATGAAGAAGCCACCGAAGACATCCATAAACTGGGGGGAAGCCAACCGTTGGATGAACCCTACTTCAAAACTTCCATCTTCAGTCTGTATAAGAAGCGAATCGTCTGGCTCATGATCTTGTTCATCGGTGGAGCCTACACCGCAACCGTGCTGGAAAGCTACCAAAACACTTTGGATAAAGTCGTCGCCCTTTCCTTTTTCATCCCCTTATTGATTGGGACGGGGGGAAACACGGGCTCCCAGATCGTCACCACTTTGGTTCGCGCGCTCGGCATCAATGAAGTGAAATTTAGCGACATCTTCCGGGTGATGCGCAAAGAAATGTTAACCGGCCTGTTCTTGGGACTCTCCCTGGGCGTCATCGGACTCATCCGCGCCATGATGATGGGAGTAGATACGTCAATCGGTTATGTGGTCGCGTTATCCGCTCTGTTTATCGTGTTGTGGTCATCCATCGTATCGGCGATCTTGCCACTCATCCTCCATCGGCTCAAAATCGATCCCGCTGTCGTCTCGGGGCCGCTCATCACCACATTGGTCGATGGCACAGGGTTAATCATTTATCTCAGCATTGCCAAAGTGATTCTCAACATATGAAACTTTAACGAATTGAGGTTGATGAACCTTTGAGTACTGAGCAGAAGATAAAGGCAGGTGCCGCTTGATCTTTCCGGTATCGACGGAAACGATTCAAGCCGTACCTGCCTTACCTGCATTTAAACGGTCAAACACATGAGACAAATGCTAGCTATTAGGTTGGACTTCCTTCTTTAGAGGTAATTTATTTATATTTAAAATGATAATTCTTTATTTTCAGAAGGATTAATTCAAATCATATCGAATTCATTTTTTATCCACTGCAATCTCCGTGCTTATCTTCTCAACAATCCAATCAGCTCCATCCCATTTTCTTCTTTCCCAATCCCGCAAGAAAGGAGTGAATTTTCAACTTTTCCTTTGCATCTCTTCAAATGAATATAGGAGGACGAACCAATGGGAAAAAAATGGCTTTCCTTATCGTTGGTGCTTGTGCTGATCATCGCTTGCGTTCCAGCGCTTGGATTTAGTCAAAACATTGAAAATCCGTCCATCTTTGATCTGGGGATCCAGTTTTATGAAATCAGCGGAGTGACCACCAAAGAACAACGTACCGCCATCGCATCCACCGGGGCGGCGATTGAAGAAGTGGGCAAAGATCACGTGAAAGTGCTGGCCACCCCGCAAGAAGCCAAAAAAATCAAACAAAAAGGCTTCACCCCCATCGTGGATTCCACCATGACAACGGAAGATTTCCCCTCCGGCGATTCGGCCTATCACAACTATAATGAAATGGTCAGCAAAATCAACACGGCCGTCTCCAGCTATCCCGGCATCGTATCCAAATTCAGCATAGGCAAATCGTATGAAGGACGCGAACTCTGGGCAGTGAAAATCAGTGACAATGTGGGCACGGATGAGGCCGAACCAGAAGTGCTCTACACCTCCCTCCACCATGCCCGCGAACACCTCACCGTCGAAATGGCCCTGTACACGCTCGACTTATTCACCAAAAACTACGGGAGCGACTCCCGCATCACCGATCTGGTAAACAACCGCGAAATCTATATCGTCTTCAATCTAAACCCGGATGGGGGCGAATATGACATCTCCACCGGCTCTTACAAATCCTGGCGCAAAAACCGCCAGCCCAACTCCGGTTCCAGCTATGTCGGCACGGACCTCAACCGGAACTACGGATACAAATGGGGTTGTTGCGGCGGTTCCAGCGGAAGCCCATCCAGTGAAACGTACCGCGGCCCTTCCGCCTTCTCCGCCCCGGAAACTGCCGCGATGCGCAATTTCATCAACAGCCGCGTGATCGGCGGCAAGCAACAAATCAAAACATTGATCACATTCCACACGTATAGCGAGTTAATCCTGTACCCATACGGTTACACCTACACCAATGTTCCAAGCGACATGACCACCGATGATTACAATGTGTTCAGAACGATGGCTGACGCCATGGCAAACACCAACGGGTATACCCCGCAGCAGGCAAGCGACCTCTATATCACCGACGGGGACATGACGGACTGGGCATATGGGCAACACAAAATCTTCGCGTTCACCTTTGAAATGTACCCAACCAGTTCCAATCCCGGTTTCTACCCGCCGGATGAAGTGATCGGGCGCGAAACCAGTCGCAACAAAGAAGCCGTCTTATACCTTGCCGAAAAAGCGGATTGCCCGTACAGCGTCATCGGGAAATCTTGCAGCGCCAACTGAGAAGGATGAAACAAACCGCGACTCTTGCTGACCAGGGTCGCGGTTTTCCTGTTCCCCAGACAAACAAAGGGGGGGGACAAGAAATTTGCCGACGCGCTGATCCAAGTCAGCGCCAAGGTCACCATTTTTCAATGGTATGTTCGAAGGCCATTAGTCCCTTTGGTATGCTATAGTGAAAGAAAACACAACCGAGGAGGGCTCATCTTTGCGCGCATATGTCATCAACCGATTCGGCAAACCGGACGTATTTGAGGAAATGCAGTTGGCTCGACCCACCGCGGCACCCGGAACCGTCTTGATCCGCGTCGCCGCCACCAGCGTCAACCCGATTGACACCAAGATTCGGGCGGGACTCGTCCCCAATCTGGCTCCCTCTTTCCCTGCGGTACTGCACGGGGATGTCGCTGGCATCATTGAAGAAGTGGGACCCGGCGTCACGGACCTGCAAGTGGGTGATGAGGTGTACGCCTGTGCCGGAAATGGCGCACTGGCCGACTATCTTCTGGCTCCCGCCGCTTTGGTCGCCAAAAAACCGGCTTCCCTGTCCTTTCAAGAAGCGGCCGCCCTCCCCTTGGTGACGATTACCGCGTGGGAGGCCTTGTTTGACCGCTTAAACCTGCAATCGGGCCAACATATCCTGATCCACGCGGGGACGGGGGGGGTGGGCCATGTCGCCATTCAATTGGCCAAATCGGCCGGCGCCGTGGTGTACACCACCGTTTCCACAGCTGAAAAAGAGAAGCTTGCCCTGGAACTTGGCGCCGATGCGGTGATCAACTACCGAAATGAAACCGTAGAGGAGTATGTCGCCAAACACACAGGTGGTCACGGCTTTGACCTCGTCTTTGACACCGTTGGTGGAACCAATCTCGACCGTTCGTTTGCCGCGGTGAAAACCGGTGGCGCGGTGGCCGCCATTGCCGCACGATCCACCCATGACTTAACCCCTTTACATAACAAGGGACTTACTTTGCATGTCGTATTTATGATCTTGCCCCTGTTATCGGGCAAAGGGCTGGAACGGCATGGGCAGATTTTGCGCGAGCTCACTCGCCTGGTGGACCAAGGCAAGGTGAAGCCCCTGCTCGATGCTTCCTCTTTTGCCTACCGCGATATCGCCCAAGCGCACGAACGCCTAGAAAGCGGGCAAGCCGTAGGCAAAATCACCTTGCTCAATGATCGTTTCTCCCTGTAAAAAGAAGCGGAACCCTTGGCACCAAGGCGTTCCGCTTCTTTTACCCTTATTTTGCCCGGAGCACCGCCCGAACCGGACTGCCATCCCCATCCACAATCGGCAACGGCAAAGCAATGAGTTCATAATCCCCCTCAGGGACATGGTTGAGCACAATCCCCTCCAAAATATGGATCCCATGTTGATGCAAAGCATGATGCGCCGCCAATTCTTTACTGTCAATCGGGTCAATGGAAGGAACATCGACCCCCAGCAAACGAACCCCGATCTCCTGCAACAGCGGAACCGCATCAGGACTCAAATGGGGGATCGTTTGGGGAAATTCCTCCCTTCCTTGCCATGCGTCCGTGCGAATAAGCAAGCGCTCCACGCCGCGCAAACCATATGGGAGCAGATCCGCTTGGCTGATGGTTGTGCGTCCCGGAAGATGGATGACCCTTGCAGGACCCATATAGGTGCGCAAATCAAGTTGGTGCACTTTTTTTCCCGTTTCATCAAAATGATAAGGGGCATCGATATGCGTGCCTGTGTGCGTGCTTAAGGTCAGCCGCCCAACATTCACTGAACCGCTCTGGTCGATGGTCCATTGGAGGTTGAACTGATACGGGGTATCTCCAGGCCATACGGGCATGCCCCTGACAAGGGGAGCCGTGATGTCGAACACGTCCATTTAGGCGACCACTCCCCTCTCGTTGGAATATTGTTCATAGATTTTGTCCGTCATGATCCGTTTCAGCCGTTTGATCGCTTCCCATACCTCCACAAACGAGGTGTACAAAGCCACCGGCGCCAGACGAATCACATCCGGGGCCCGGTAATCGGGTACAACCCCCTCTCCTTTCAACGCTTTGCAGATCCGAACAGCCTCCTCATGAATCAGCGAGACATGGCCTCCCCGTTGCTCATCGGCACGGGGATTGCCGATCTGAAATCCCATTCCCGCGAGTTCCGTATCCACCAGATCCATTAAGTACTGGGTGAGTCGCAGGGATTTGGCCCGGATTCGCTCGATCCCCGCTTCCCCAAACATTTCGAGGGAACCCACCAGCGGCGCCATGCTCAGCACATGGGGTGTGCCGATTTGAAACGCCCCCGCATCTTCCGCCGGAACAAACGTGTGCGTCATGTCAAACTGGCGCTGTTTGTCTGAGCCAAACCAACCCGCCAGGCCTGGCGTGGCCGGCAAATGCTTCTCATGCACAAACAATCCCCCAACGCCACCGGGACCCCCATTCACATACTTATACGAACACCAAACAGCGAAGTCGACTCCCCATTTGTGAAATTGATGCGGCATCGCCCCGATGGAATGGCAGGCGTCCCATCCCACGACAATCCCCCGCTCATGCGCCAGGTTGGTAAGTCCCTCGACGTCCAGGCGTTGGCCGCTTCCGTAAAGCACCGTGGGCAAAAGAACAAGTGCCACCTCTTCCGTCAAATGGCGGGCGATCTCCCCTTCATCCAAACAACGCCCATCCGCGCTCGGAATTCGGATCAGATGGGTGTCGGGATCAAAGCCGGAGAGCCGCAATTGACTTTGCAGCGCATAAATATCTGAAGGGAAATTAAGCGCATCCGCCACGATTTTGGTCCGGTTTCCTTGCGGTTGGTAAAATGTCGCGACAAGTTGGTGGATATTCACCGTCGTCGAGCCGGTCACAATCACTTCATGCTCTTCGGCGCCAATGAGGGGGGCCAGTCTTACCCGCAATTGCTCCGCCAAGAAAAACCATGGACGCTTCCCTTGGGTCCAGCCATCGATACCATAGTGTTTCCAGGATTCCATCAGCGTGAACAAAGAAGCTTCCGCACGCTTGGACATAAGCCCCAATGAATTGCCATTGAGATAAATGGTGCCTTCTTGCACATAAAACTCTTGGCGGAAGCGGGCCAACTCATCCTGCCGATCCATCTCCTCCGCCCATTCGCGCGTGAGCAAACTGTTATGCATGCCATCACCCCACTCATTAAAATCGCGTGCGAATTTCCCATAATTCCGGGAAAAACCGTTGATCCATCACCCCTTTTAGATAGGGAACCCCCGATGATCCGCCGGTTCCCCGCTTAAAGCCGATGATCCGTTCCACCGTCTTCATGTGGCGAAACCGCCATTGTTGGAGCCAGTCTTCGATATCGATCAGCTTTTCGGCCAACTCATACAGATCCCAGTATCGTTTCACATCCCCATATACGGTCAGCCAAGCCGCTTCGACACTCTGATGCGCTTGATATGGCCGGCTGACATCCCGCTCCAAAATATCGCGGTCGATCGGAAAGCCCGCCCGCGACAAGGCCCCAATCGCCACGTCGTATAGGGATGGAGCATGAAGGGCCTCGGTTAACTGGCTCAGCAACTCGGGGTCTTTCTCATATATTTGCAAAAGTTGAGGATTTTTGTTGCCCAGATAAAACTCAATCATCCGATATTGAAAAGACTGAAATCCTGACGCTTGGCCCAATTGATCACGAAACTCCATATACTCCGCCGGCGTTAAGGTTGCCAACACGTCCCAAGCTTGGATGATTTGGGCTTGGATTTTTGAGACGCGGGCCAACATCTTAAACGCGGTGGATAAGTCATCTTTCACAATCCGTTCGATCGCCGCCTTCAACTCATGAAGGAGCAGCTTCATCCATAACTCGCTCGTTTGATGGATGATAATGAACAGCATTTCGTCATGGTGGCGCGATAAAGGGGTTTGACTGGATAATAACCGATCCAATTGCAGGTAGTCCCCGTAGGTCATCCGTTCCTTAAAATCGGTCACAATGCCTTCATCCAACCCATGCTGCCAGTCGTGTGCCATATCCTTGTCCCCCACATCGATCTCTCTGCTTCCACTTCGCTCTTCGTTCTGCACCAGCTTCTCTCCGCTACACTCTCCCCCATTTTACAATATTGGCAACTTTCCCTCCATGAAGCGCGATAACGCGTTAAACGCCAACAAAGCCCCTGTTAAAACAGAGGCGAGCTTGCTGAATAAGTGCTCGATTTCTTCCTTCTTAACGAAGCTTGATTAACAGCTCCCAGTCACTCCGCTTTCACCCACAGGGTACAGGCAAAAATCCCCCTCCTATTGGGTTTGTCATTATCCTGGCTCCTGTTGGAAGAAGAGGTGCCCTTCTTCACTTGATTCCCGAATCCAAGAGCGTGATTTTGCACTGCCCCACGGGGAAGAGCTGAATCCTTAGAGTGTCGGGATCGCGCAAGGCCAAAAAGTTCCCGTCATCGGAAAAATTGACGATGTATCCTTGGACAACGGATCCCGCAAATTCAACGGCCACCATATCATAAGGCTTTACCAACTCCGCCAGGGCAAACGATGATTTCTCCAATGGCGTATCCAGCGCAAATTGCAACTGGTAGCGCTTATCGTACATCTCCATGCACCTGGCCGAGCCGCTGATCCGGTAAAATTCTTGCGTCACGCAGGCGACCGGCAACTTGAACTTCTCTTGCTGTTGCAACACCGTTTGGGTCCGATCCGTCACTTCATCCAATAACACTTCAATATGTCCCGACCGTTCCTTGTAGTCATAAATCAATTGCGCGAACAAAAAGGGGATCTCCACATCTGCCACAAACAACCTGCGTAAAAGATACGCTTCCTTCCTCCACACAGTATCACTTCAACTTCCTGTTTTATCATTTTTTTCATCATTAGGACAAACCAGACCAAAATGTCTATACAAGAGTTGGGTTCGTTCCCTTTCCGACGTCAGCAATTTCTTCCGCTTGATCCCTTCTTCCGTCACCGCCAAACACTCATCCGACAACGTCACGCGCCCATTCACCGTCGCGATCGTGCAGATCCTCTTCTGCTTAAATATGGAGTCAGGCGAGGTTTGCAACTCTTCGCACACCTCGGTAAAATCGGACAAGACTCTCGGCGCCAAGGTGAAGAGAAATTTCGCTTTCCATCCCCCCTCCCCTTTGTGTTGCAACAAAAAGCGGCCTTCCTCCTGTTTCACAATGCGATACGTTCCACTCACATCGCGCCTTTCCTCCCCAGTCAAAGGAAGCGGTTGCCGAAAAGAATCCCCAAACCCCACATCAACCAGATAAGGCTGATCTAATGAAACCAATAAAGTGAGATGATCCGGCCGCGGCGGCAAGGTTCCATCTGGCTTAAACACACTGGCCGCCAATAACGTCACCCTAAAACCCAATTCTTGCAACAACCACGCAAAGAGACCATTTAACTCAAAGCAAAAACCCCCTCGTCGGTTGATGACCACCTTGCGGTAAAGCTGGGACAATTCCAAGCGAATCGGACACCCCCAGTGGATATCCAAGTTTTCAAAAGGAACCGTCAACAAGTGCTGAGCCTGCAGCAAAGCCAAACCGGAAGCATCGATGGGCAAGCCGGCCTTCCCTACGCCAATCCGCTCTAAATAAGCATGGGCCTCCATCCTTTCCACTCCCTTTCTCCCTATCGGGAACCGTTTTACACTTGCAGTGATACCACAAAAACAAACTTTATAAACATTTAAATTAACAAATAGAACCGCCGGTCATTTCCTTTTGGCCAACAAACGCCGGATTCCCCATAAGCCCCCGATCATCAAGATGAGAGTAAGAAACAAGAATGCGCCCATGCGCAACAACTTCATAACCAAAACGAGCAATATTAGCAAAACCACCATCGACCAAGTTAAAAATCTTCGCTCCATTCCATCCCTCTCCTTCGCTTGCTTCCCCCAATTACATTGTAGCGGATTCCTTATTTGTACAAAATAAATTGAATAATTTGGACGATATCACTTAAAATAGGTATAGAGACATATCCATCCAATGATAGGACGGGGAGACATGAACAAACTTCTCTTATTCACCACCTGGGACTACTGGAAAAGCTGGAATACCCAAGAATCGGCGATCCCGGCTTGGACCGAGGATCATGCTAGTCCCTATGAAGTGCTGGTGGAGTTTGACGCCTTCAGCATCGGGGAAATGACCGATAAAGGCCTCTTCATCATCAGCAAAAAAAGGCCGGATGCGACTAGCCTGATCTATCTCTACACCAGATGGGACTTATTGAACCTTTGGCAACGAGGGGAAATCTTTCGCTTGGATTGTTGGACCAAAGACCATGTCACCCGGTTTGAAGTGTTGACAAGCTTCACCTTTGATGAGATCCATGAACATACATACGGTGGCATGTTTATTGCCAAACGACAGGAAACCGTCTTTACCTATTCCAAATTAGAAGAGGTTTAGTATGTCCGTTTACCGCTTTGAACAAGAAATTCTGCACATTAAACGGGACATCCAAGAATGCGAACGGCAGATCTACTTTCATCAGGACGAAATGCAACGCGCCCATCGTCACGGTGAGTCCAATATCGAACGATACCACCGGCAGGAGCAATTGCGTTGGGAACGCAAACTCCGCGACTATACCCATGACCTCATTCAAGCCGAACAGCGCCTGGAACGGGCTGAACAGGAAGAAGCCACCCTTCTTGCGCGTGAGTTGGATGCCAAACAAGATGGGCGAAGCCGTAACACCTGGAGTTGACAAAACCCCCTTCACCAAGCAAGTGAAGGGGGTTTTGTCATGGGAGGCGTGAGGCTGCCCCTGGCTCAAGCATCGCAGACTGAAATGATTCTATTCTTAGGCAACGGATGGGAGACGTCACCCCTTTCGATATTTGAACGCATCTCAAGGTCTGTGGACCACTTGAATGAAAAGCAACAAGAGGGGGATCACCTCCCCCCTGATTAATTCGCAAACGGATGCTTTTCCCTTCCGTGTTTTTGGAAATGTCTATGCAGAAAAAGGACCTTTGCGATCCATTCTTTCAAGTTAAATGAAATCCAATTCCTCTTCACTCATCACACTCTCACATACATGGCACAACCACTGTTCTTCCACTTTTTCCACCTGCCCTCCCGGCACGTGGCAATGCGGGCAAATGTCGACTTTTTTCTTCTGTCCCCCACCGCGACCCCCAAACGCAATAACCAATGGTTTGAATAATAAACCTGTCATTACGTTTCCCCCTTTACGCTACTTGTCATAATAATAACATTCTGACAATTGCCGCTTCAAGTGGAAATTGGTATTTTTTGTAAAAAAATGCAAGATAAACGGATCAGGAAGGGGCGCCTTGATTCCCGTCAAACATCAACCACAACGAAGGTCCCTGCTCTGGATGGATCCGAGTTGTTTCAGCATGGTTTGTGATAGAATCGAAAAAGAAAAAGAGAATCCATCCAACGGAGGAACCAGTTATGGGTATGGCTTTGATTACCGGAGCATCTGAGGGAATCGGGAAAGAGCTGGCTCATTTGTTTGCCGCGGCGGGGCATGATGTGATCCTGGTTGCGCGCAACCGAGCCAAACTGGAGGCGTTGGCGCAAACATTAATCACACGCCATGGCATCCAAGCCAACATCATCGTCAAAGATCTGGGTCATCCCCAAGCGGCGGATGAGATTTATCACATCTGCCAAACGGAACAGTGGCCGATTGATTATCTGGTCAATAATGCGGGATTCGGTTTGTTGGGCTCTTTTGTCGATACCGAGTTGGCCACAGAAACCGATATGATCGCAGTCAATGTGACCGCCTTGACACAGCTGACCAAACGCTTCTTGCCACACATGGTGGAGCGCCGGTCTGGCCGCATCCTGCAAGTGGCTTCCCTGGCCTCTTTCATGCCCGGCCCGCTCATGTCCGTGTATTATGCGACAAAAGCGTATGTGTTGTCTTTTTCCGAAGCCTTGCAACAAGAATTGCGGGGAACGGGCGTAACGGTAACTGCCTTGTGTCCGGGCCCGACCAATACGGCTTTCAAACACCGTGCCAATATGAACAATCCCCCCCATGTCGAGAAAAGTTCATTGGATGTCCGCCATGTCGCGCAAGCGGGCTACGCCGGCATGATGAAAGGGAAAACCATCGTCATCCCAGGCTTCCCCTACCGAACCTTTGTCTTTCTCTGCCGTTTTCTGCCACGCGCATGGGTGAGCCGCTTTGTCCATTTCAATCAAAAGCAACGCCTCTAGGATGGAACACGACGCTTCCATCCTTGTTTTAAATAATACTATGTACTTCTATTCGAAAATATTAGATAATAACATTAGTTCTTGTCCATATACCATTTACTTAATACCGAACGACAAGGAGGGTACTCATTTGCGTAAGGAATGGTCAACACTCGCTCTTCTGTTTGCCCTCATGTTGGTTTTAACCGCTTGCAGCCAATCTTCTGCCATCTCTGAGCCATCCGATCCCAAGCAGGCAAACCAGCTTGAAATATTCAGCTGGTGGACAGGCGCGGGGGAAGAAGCGGGCTTGCAAGCACTGTTAAAGGTGTTTACAGAGAAGCATCCCGACATCGCAGTGGTCAATGCGGCAGCCGCTGGCGGCGCTGGAACCAATTTCAAAACCGTGTTAGCCACCCGCATCCAAAAAAACAAGCCACCCGATACCTTCCAAGTCCATGGTGGAGCTGAACTGAATGAACAATGGGTGGCCGCTGGCAAGATGGAACCTCTCAATGATCTCTTCACACAACAAGGCTGGATGGACAAATTCCCGGCTTCACTCGTCCAAATGGTAAGCAAAGACGGCAAAATCTACTCCATTCCCGTCAATGTTCACCGCAGCAACGTGCTTTGGTACAACAAGAAAGTTTTTGACCAATACGGCCTCAAGCCGCCAGCCACCTTTGACGACTTCTTCAAGGCAGCCGACACGCTCAAAGCGAAAGGCATTACGCCACTCGCCTTGGGAGATAAAGAGCCTTGGGCCGCCACCCATTTGTTTGAAAGCGTTTTAGCTGGAACCCTTGGGCCCATCGATTACAACAAGTTATGGAGTGGCCATGTCCATTTTGACGATCCCCGGATCAAACTGGCCTTTGACACATATAAAAAGATGTTGACTTACGTCAATCAAGACCACGCCAACCACAATTGGCAGGACTCCGTGCAGATGGTGGGCAAAGGGGAAGCCGCCATGACGGTGATGGGCGATTGGGCGAAAGGTTATTTATCCAATGATCTGGAACTGAAACTGAACCAAGACTTTGGATTTGCCCCCGCCCCCAATACGAAGGGGATTTTTATCGCCGTCACCGATACGTTTGGTTTGCCAAAAGGGGCAAAACATCCTCTTGCCACGAAAAAATTCCTTGAAGTGATTGGTTCGGCAGAAGCCCAGGATGCGTTTAATCCCATCAAAGGTTCCATTCCGGCCCGGCTTGATGCGGATGTGAACAAATATGACGAATATGGCAAAACAACCATCGAAGACTTTAAAAAAGACTTCATCACTCCCAGCCTCGCGCATGGGTCGGCGGCTCCCCAAGGATTTGTGGCCCAGTGTAACCAGTTGATCCATACCTTCGTCGCCCAAGGCGATGTGCCTTCCGCTTTAACCGCCCTCAAACAGGCGGCCACCGCGAACCACATCGGATCAAAGAAATAGGGTTCAACCATGGCGACCTCACAATGGGTCGCCTCATTTCATAGTCGTCTCTCTTTTCCTTCCGGCCACCTTTTTGTATGATTATATACATTTATAAAATATAATCCTTTGCATACCCTTGCATGGGCATCAGAACTCGAAGTATACTGAATGTACTTAAAGGGGGATTATCATGCAAAAAATTGCTGTTGTGACGGATAGTTCGGCAGATCTATCGGCAGAATTTGTTGGAAATTTCAATATACAAATCGTCCCATTGCGCGTCATCTACCAACACGGCGAATACCGTGATGGCGTCGATATCTCACCTGAAGAAGTGGTGGAACGGTTAGACCAAGAAACCCCCACCACCTCCATGCCGTCGCCAGAAGATATGGCCAATCTGTTCAAACGGCTGGAACAAGACGGGTTTACTCATTGCATCGTCATTCCCGTGTCCTCTGGATTGAGTGGCACGTATAATACTTTTCGTTTAATGGCTGAAGATTTTTCGATGAAAATCGATGTAATCGATTCCAAAGGCGTTTCGTGGATCCTCGGCTTTCTCGTATTGGAAGCGGCAAAATTGATCCAGGAAAACTGGAACTACCAAGACATCCTGAACCGCTTGGAAGAGGTAAAGGAACGGATCAAAGGATTCTTTATCGTCGACACGCTTGAATATATCCAAAAAGGGGGCCGCATCGGCAAAGTGGCCGCCGCTTTAGGCTCGATGCTCAACATTAAGCCGATCATCACCCTGGACGGAGAAGGAAAACTCTCCCCACTCACCATGGCGCGCGGCAAAAAGCAAGCACTGAAAAAAATGCTGGAACCGATTATCGAGCAAATCGAACAAGCCAAAGCGAGCATTGCGATCGTGCACAGCAAAGCCGAAAAAGAAGCCGAAGCCTTGAAGAATCAGTTGCAGGAATATGAGAATGTCCTCCAGTTGCACATCAGCTCCATCAGCCCGGCTTTGTCCGTTCATGCTGGACCAGGATTGCTCGGCATCGTCATCAAAGGGGAAAATTGAAGCAAACCATCCACTTTCAAAAGAGAAGTGGATGGTTTTTTTATCACGCAGATCCCCCGCCCCTTGTCAGCGTTTGCAACCGTGTGCCAAACCAATCTCCTTACCCGCAATCCCCCTCCTATGATTTGATCATATACTTCCGTTCCGGTCGACCCACACTCCCATAAGACAGGTCCGCTTTCAAGCGGCCACTTGACACCAAAAATTCCAAATACCTCCTTGCTGTCGTACGGCTCACGCCCACCTTGACAGCCACTTCCTCTGTCGTCACGCCCTTGCCGGACATTGAGGTGACCGTCCGCAACACCTTCCCCAATGTCACCGGATCAATCCCTTTGGGAAACACTTCCGCCGACCGCTTCTCCTCGCTTTCGGCTCGCCATAACCATCGGTCCAGTTCCGCTTGGTTCAGGCGAGTGCGATCAGTTAAGCGCATCTGTTCCCGATAACGTCCCAGGGTCTGGGCAAAACGCTGAAACATGACCGGTTTGATCAGATAATCGACCACCCCTCCCCGCAATGCTTCCCTGATCATCTCTCCTTCCCCGGCCGCGGTGATCATGATGATGTCCATTTCTTTATGGTATTGCCGAATGTACCAGATCAGGTCCATTCCTTTCATGTCCGGCAAATAGACATCCAGCAGCACCAATTGCGGTTTCAGCACATCTAAGTAATCCTTGGCCTCTTGCCCGCTGTTGGCGATCGCGGTCATTTGGAAACCGCCTACTTTATCCAGAAATCGCCGATGGATCTCAGCGATGCGAACATCATCCTCCACAATCAGCACTTCAATCGCGCTCGTCACTTAAGACCTCCCCCTCTCTTTCGGCAGAACGACAGTAAAAACCGCTCCACCCCATTCGCCCTTTTCCACCGTCACATAACCCCCACACTCCGCGGTCAACTGCTCCACCGTGGCCAGACCATAACCCCGTTCACCGGGATGACTGACTGGTTTCGTCGAGTAACCTTGTTGAAAAATCAACGCCAACTCTTCCTCAGCAATGCCATGTCCCGCATCTTCCACTTCAAACAAGAGACTGTCTCCCATATCCGTGAAAAACAAACGAACATGACGCCGTTCCGGAGGCTGGGCCTCTACCGCCTCCAACGCATTGCTGATGAGATTGCCCAAAATCGAAATGAGGGATGAACGAGGGATCACGGCGGGAAGCGGATCGGTCAGTTCACTTTCTTCATCAATGGTCAAGTTGATTTTCATTTCCGCAGCGCGGTGATAAAAACCCAACAGCACAGCCCCCAACCAAGGATCGGGAATCTGGTGGAGCGTGCGCTCGATATGCGACTGATTCGCGCAACTCTTCTCGCCGATCAAATCAAGCGCCTCTTGGTAGGAACCCAATTGAATCAATCCCGATAACGTATACAAGGTGTTATGGAATTCGTGGGTTTGCGCCCGCATCGCCTCCACCACTTGTTTCACTTGCGATAATTGTTGATTTAACTGGTCCAGTTCAGATTTCAATCGGAAACTGGCGACAGCCCCCACCACATTGCCTTTGTCATGGATCGGGAAACGATTCAACACCAGTTCTTTTCCCTCTACCACCAACTCACGGTCCAATTCTGCCACGCCCGTATGGAGCACATGGCCCAACCGCAAATCGGGAAAGACACGGTCGATGGGTTGGCCCAGCCATGACCCATCCCGCTCTTTTTCCAAGATGTGCAAGGCTGCCTGATTCATCAGGGAAATCTCCTTTTTCTGATTAATCATCACAAACCCTTCGAGCACACTTTCAATCAAGGCATGGCGCTCTTGATACATCTGCGAGATCTCTTCGGGCTCCAAGCCCAAGATCGAACGCTTCAACCGGGCGGCCAACCTTTTGGCCCCCACGATCCCCACACCCAGCGCCAGCAAGGCCAGCCAAACAAACTGAGATAGATAGTCGGACGTCATCCGTTCCACATCGCTGAGCAGGATCCCGACGGACACCAGGCCAATGATCCGTCCCGTGTCATCGCGGATCGGCGCTTTGCCCCGGATCGAAGCCCCCATCGATCCCACCGCCTTGGATACATAGGCTTCTCCTTTGCGCAAGGCCCTGTCACTATCCCCGCCAAGCATTTTTTTTCCGATCATTTGGGGGTTGGGATGGGAGTAGCGAATTTGCTCCCGATTGCCCACCACAATAAATACCGCGCCCGTCTCTCGCCGAATCCGCTCGGCTTGCGGCTGGATCACGCGCCAAGGTTCTTCTGCGGCAAACGCTTCCCGGATCTCTTTCATCTGGGCCACGGTTTTGGCAATGCCGAGCGCCCGTTTCCCCACTTGCGCCTCCACTTGCTCTAAAGCCAGCACATAAAATACGATGCCCAGCAAAGCAACAACGGAACATAACAGGATGCTGATCCACCAAACCAACTTCTGCTCCAATGACCACTTGATCGCGGGAATCGCCTCCTTTCAAACGGCTAACGCTTGTCTTGATTGCTCATAGTCTATTTATTTTATAATAACTTTTCTATTAAACACAGACAAAAAGCCGGTCACATCAACCGGCTGAGCTTGCTGACAAAGTAGCCCCGGAGTCGATTTTTGAGTCTGCGTTCCTTGGTCGCCTCATCGGGAAGGTGCTCCGTCGCCGAACTTCGGCGCGGGCAAAGTCACTGTCGTTCTTACGGTTGCCCGCTTTCTTCCTTCGTTCGGCACTCCGCTTCATGAACAGCTCCCAGTTTACTCCGCTTTCAAAAATCTTCCTCCTTTAGGTTTGTCAAGATTCTGAGCTGGTCGCATCAACCGGCTTTCCGATCTGTCATCCTCAGTCGCCCCATTTTTTCCTATAATGGAGCAACGTCTGAAGCGGCCAAACGGTGGGATAACTATGATAATAAGCATAAAATTGGCCTGCCAACCCCGCTCCGACCGGATACCGCCATTGCCAAGAATCGGGTTGTTCCAACAAAGAGAGCAAACAACTCATCCCGCGTTCAATCGCCGGTATGGGGCGATCATGGTAAGCGATCAAGGCATCGAGCGCCCAAGCCGTTTGCACGACGGTCGATTGGGACAATGGAATATACTTGCGTTTCACATCACTTGCACAGGATTCACCCCATCCGCCATCCCGGTTTTGCCTTGCCAACAACCATTTGAGCGCTTTTCCGATCATCGGCTGATCGCGCGGCACCCCCACCGCAGCCAGTCCTGTCAACGCCGTCCATGTGCCATACAGGTAGGCGACTCCCCAGCGTCCGTACCACGAGCCATCTATCCGCTGATGATGATACAGCCAGCTCCAGGCCCGGCGCACCTCAGGCCGGTCAATCGTCCAACCGACATGCTGGCCGAGAAAGCGCAATACACGCCCGGTCATATCCGCACTGGAAGGATCACCCCAGACTTGTTTGCCTTCTTTAAAGGGAATCAATGATAACCAGCGCTTTTGTTTATTCCTCTCAAAAGCGGACCAGCCGCCATCATCGTTTTGCATGGACAAAAGCCACGTCAGCCCGCGTTGCCACGCTTCCCGATCGCTTCCCTCCGCCTTCAATGGGGTTAAGGCACTCAAACAGGCCAAGGTGTCGTCCACATCGGGGTGGATCGTGTTGCTGCGTGAAAACCCCCAGCCCCCTGGATGAATGCCGGGATTATCCCGCGCCCAGTCACCGACCCGCTCTTGTTGTTTGGATAGCAGAAAGCGGGCACCGCGCCGCCAAATGAAGTCCGTCGGCGGCAACCCAGCCATCCCCAAGGTTTGCAGTATCAACGCGCTGTCCCATATCGTCGATGTGGCTTCTTGGATATGCATCCCCTCCGAAACAGGGCAAGCGAAAGTAGCGATTCCCCTCATCGCTCGTTGCAACAAAGGATGATGTTTGGGATAACCCAAAGCGAGCAGAGCAAAAATCATCAAAAAGGTGCTGGTTGTATAGCTATATAATGTTCCATCCTCCTCAAGCCGGCTCAACATGAAGTCGCGCCCCCACTGCACCCCCTTCTGATGCCACTCTTGCCGATCCAGGGCCTGCAGATGGATATCTTCCCATTCCGCTGCCAAACTCCACCCGTCTGGAGAGGATTCCTGGTCCAACCGAAGATCAGACAGTGCGGGCAACCATTCATCAATCTCCTTTTTTCCCGGCAAATGAACGCAAAATTGCCGGTCTGCTGCCAAGATGACCGGCGCGACATGCACACGGGAATAGCTGACAAGGTCAAAAAAGTGGACTGGGCTCCATGGCGGCAACAGAAAAAATTCCACAGGCACCCGCGTGCGCAGTCCCCAGCGTTTATGGCCCAACAGGCAGAGCGCCACTTGGGTCAAACTCCCTGATCGACTGATCCCCCCTTGCTCCAACAAAAACTGGCGCGCCCGTTTCATCAAGGGATCACTTGGATCTTTGACTCCCGTATAAAAGAGGGCCAAGCATGCTTCCAAGGTCGCGGAGACATTCCCCTCTTTTTCGTCCGGATAGCATTTCCACGTGCCCTCATCCGTCTGTCTGGCCAAGATTCGCTCAATCAAGGCCTGTGGCAACCCATCCGCTTCCATGCCCAGCACTTTTAACAACAGCAGGTAATACGCATCCGTCATCGGTCCGCTTTCAAAACAAAAATTCCAACTCCCGTCGGCAGCTTGAGCGGCAATCAGCTTCTGTTTCAACTTGTCGACCTGTTCACTGATCCGGTCCATGAGCATTCTCTCCATCCCCTCTCCTCTGCCTGCTCCCTTCTATATCAACTTATTCGCGGAACGCAAAAAAACCACTCCATCGAGCGGTTTGACCCCCTTTTGCTTGGGAATCATCCATGTTGCCACGGCTCCCGCACCATCCGCCAACCCCCCACCATTTCCCAAAACATGGGGCAATTAGCAAAAAAACGACACACTCAAAGGATGAAAAACATCCACCATTCCTGATAGAATAGAACATGCACACGAAAAATGGAGATGGCATGCCCATCGTCATGCCAATCATGGGATGCCATCATGAACGAAGACCCAACTGAGATCATCCTCACCTAAGCCGTTTGTAAGGAGGTGGCAAGTTGAAACGCATAGATGAGGTGCATGTCCTTTTAAATAAAAAGCTGAAAAGAGCCGTTGACAAAGAAACTCAACTTAAAGTCTTATTGAAATTCCCCCTGTTGCAAGAGTTTATCAGCAAGCATCCGGACCTGCCGCATGAGGTATATGTTCGTTCTTTTTCTTACTTGCAGCAATTCGTGATGGAGCGGACCCATTGCAGTCGCTGTCCCGGTTTGGAGCGGTGCCCCAACATGATGCAGGGTCACTATCCGGAACTCTATGAATATAGTGGCATCATCGATTTGCAGATGCACGAATGCAGTAAGTTGCGCGCCCATAATGAAACCAAGCGCAACCAATCCTTGATACGCTGTCACCACATTCCCACTGAAATCCGCGCCGCCACCTTTGATACGATCGATTGCGACAGCGGCCGGGTCGAAGCGATCCATTCGGCCATCGACTTTTGCATTCATGTCACCAGCGGCAAATCCGCACGGGGCCTTTACCTGTATGGCGCCTTTGGGGTGGGGAAAAGCCATATTGCCGGAGCGATTACCAACTACCTTGCCCAGTATGGCATCTCTTCCCTCATGGTTCATCTGCCGGCACTGACGGAAGAAATGAAAAGCGCAATCAATGAAACCAATGGAAGCATCAGCGAAAAGATAAGCGCTTTGAAAACGGCGCCTGTTCTCATCCTGGATGACATCGGTGCAGAATCACTCACTCCTTGGATCCGTGATGACATATTATCCGTTGTGCTGCAATTCCGCATGACGGAGCAACTGCCGACCCTTTACACTTCCAACATGACACTGGATGAATTGGAAGAACATTTTTCCCACACCGCCAAAGGGGGTTGGGATGTCTTAAAGGGCAAACGACTGATGGAACGGATTCGCCCGTTTGTCCAACCGATTCTTGTGCAAGGCAAAAACCGGCGTTACCAATGAACGGACTAAACCCAAGCGCATGGCTTGACAGCCCAAACGCTTGGGTTTTTCATTCCCCTAATCAACAGTGAGCCTCTCCAACCCGCTTAACCATTGTCCAATTTGCATCATCCACAAAATCTCGTCCCACAATTGCATGCGCTTCCGCCCATCCTCCCACCACTGGATCAGCCGATCGGGATCGATCCATTGCCACTCCGCCAGATGGGGGTGCTCGTGAAGCCACTGCCTGCCAGTCCACTCCCACTCATACGGCGGGACTCGTTGCTGGAATCTGCCCCAGGGCGCAGGAGATGTGGCCAGTGGGGCGGGCAGGGCAGATGAATGACCGTTCCATCGCTGAAGGAGTTGTAAGGAAGAGACGTGTTTTCCCGGAATGGAAATCGCCACTTCCAACCACTCCCGGCTTAAAGCAGGATAAAAAAACCGCAATCCTTTCTCCAACCAAAACGGGGCATAGAACAGGGCATCCTCTTCGTTCAGCCAACATTGAAGCGGCCAAAGGTGCGGATCCTGTTCCTGCAATTCCCTTTCACGCACCAGAAGCCGTTCTTTGGCTTCCTTGGTAAACAAAGTGGAAGCGGAAAACATCCCCCGCCACCAACGCTGTTTGTTTTGCCACCCTTCCCAATAAAGCCGGAGCGCACTTTTTCTCCTCCGCAAACCACTCACGGTAAAAACGGCGTCGTAACATAACCGGGTCACTTCATCCCGCACACAATGCTCTCGCCAATAGTGCAAATACGGCGCGGCGAGATAAAAAGAGGGAAGCCACGTTGCCGGGACAGAGGGATGGGGAACCGTCCCATCCCATTCCAAAATGACACAGGGCACCTCTTCCCCATGGGCAATTCGCCGCGCCAACGCAATTTCGGCAAGGGAGCGCTTTTCCTTGATCATATATGCAACCAATCCGCTGGCAAAGGGCTTTAACAGGGAGACCGTCGCCGCGCCTTGTTCCCCGTCACTAAGCAACACGCCGACTTTCTCCTCCTGGCGACCTGATTTTCGCCATATCAGCCGTTTCACCATCGTATCGTGCAAAAAGGACATGAGATCTTCCGTGCGCCACTTGTTAAGATGCGGTTGTGGCAAAGGCACATCGAAAACACTGACTTGAATTCGTTCATCTTCATAGCGGGCCAACCCCCCAGCCGGAACGCGGTGAATATCGCGATAGAAAGAAGCCGTTTCCGGCAGTCCCCCTTGCAAATAAGAAATAAGCACCCGGTCTGGCTCCACTTGGGCCAATGCCGAACGATCGGCTTCAAGCAGATCAGGCAAAGCCATGGACCACAACCACTGCCGTCCGCGCTTTCGATAATACAATGGGGCTTTGCAAAGCAAACTGCGATATAAAAACCCTTTTTTTCGTTTGCGGTCAAAATAAACCAAAATAAACGGACCATCTAGTTTTTTTAAAAAATCCAGCCCATTCTGCAACAATTCATCCAGTTCTTGCCTTGCCCGCGTCATATCACGCTCGATTAAAAATTTTAAAAATAAACGCGCTTCAGGAGCCTGATTATTCCATACTTCGCCAAAAAACTGCAAATCACTCCGGAAAAAGATGGGGTCGACAATTCCCTTTATCGTTTGCTCACCGCACACTGCGACTCAACCCTTTCGCTCGCGACCGTCTCCCCTTATCTCTATTATGAAAGCATCCTTTTCGCCACAAGCACTGCCAAAAGTCGTTGATAAGCGAAAATGTCTTTCCCTGGTGGGATCATCACAACAAGTAAAGCGAATAAGAATACGGTGTGGAAACGTCGCCATCCGTCATTGTGATCTTCCACGCCATAAAAAAAGCACAGCCTGATCTTCGACTGTACTGCCACTCTCTCTTCTATTATACCAATAATACCAATAGACCACTCCCCCACCACCAGACAGGGGAGGCTTGGGTATCTTTTCGGGCAAAGGGTATCGCATTGATATAAAAAAAGACCTTTGAAAAAGGTCTGCAAACGATTCACTCTATTCTCATTCACCTTCTCTATGTAACAAACCGCCATCTTGCAAGCTCACTGGGATGTTGATTGCCGCTAATTTATATCAAGGGATTCTGTCACTCTTTCATGTTGTTCACTGTAGAAGAGAATCAATCTTGTCTCGGGTAAATGGGTGAACTGGTTGTCGAACCGTTTTTGAGTCCCTTACGGGTCAGTAGTGGAATTTGGTAAAACATCACTGATCTCGTAAAAAATCAACCAAAAATGTCAAACGATCTGCCGGCGAAGATCTTCACGCCGTCTTGAACTTCCGCCTCAATTAAATCCATCAAAGGCAAATCGATCACTTGGCCATTTTCCGCATGGATTTGCAGGGTTTTGACAATTCGGCGCGAATGGTGATGTACATAGCAAGTTACCTTCACATCTTCACATTGGCTTTTTTTCTCGGAAACTTGCTGATTTTCAAGTAATTCAATTTGAGAACGCTGTTTTAAATCGGACAGAAATGGTTGGATCTTTTCCATTTGACCCTCTACTTGTATTTTTAACATGATAGACACCCTCCCAGAATATTCTCTCTCTTTCTTATCGGAAACCTTTCAATGACCATCTACTGATATTAGTTTATAAATCTCTAAGACAATTTGCAAATTAATATAAAATTACGAATCGTGGCAGGGTTTATGAAGATATGTGCCTAATTAAATAAATATCCCTAACATGTGACAAACATATTCATATGCACTTTGCACATTTGCATAAAAAGCAATGGAATTTCCTCCTAATCAACAAAATAATTTTTTTTAAAAACCGGGAGGTGAGCCTTTGTTACCACTTGATCATGAAAATGCCGCACGGCTTATCAAGAAAAAGCGGAAAGAACTCGGTTTGAGACAAAGCGATTTGGTCGATGACACCGTAAAGCTTCACGCCATCAGAAAAGTGGAAAAAGGGGAAATTGTGAGTGATGATATCCTCATTCGCATATGCAATAAATTGGCCTTGGACCCTGAACATCTCTCCGAATCGTATGAAGATGTGCGCGATGGTGAGGAACAATTAAAGTTTAAGTTATTCGCCATCGAACATGACATGGACATGGTTGGTCCGGAGGAAGGCTTGGAAGAATTGCGCAAGGTGGACATCGATAATGATCATCCGCTGCAAGCATGGCACCTATTTTTAAAAGGCAAATATAATGACCGCAAAGGCCACTGGAAAAAAGCCCAAGCCCAATATTTAAAAGCGCTCAGCATTATCAACCAGTATCCGGAATTGGAAATGGACAACTTAAAAGCTTCCACCTACAACGAATTGGGACGCTGTTGTTACTACCAAAACGATTTGGAGCAAGCGTTGGCTTATATCGAAAAAGGATTGGAAGCGTATAACCCTGGTGGCGATCGAAATTATATTGTGTATCACTTGAAAATGTCGAAGACGATTTATTTGGAAAAACTTGACCGCAATGAGGAAGCGGTGCGCACATTGGAAGAGATGTGGGAAGACATCGGAAAGATTGACAGCATGGAAATCCGCCTCATCATGTACGAAACGCATGCCCAACTCCTCATTAAACAAGAGCTTTTCGAAAAAGCCATTGAATATGCCACCAAAGCCATTCGCATGGCGCGGCTTGACCAAAACGTGGACCGTTCGTTCGAATTGTGGACAACCCTGGGTGAGAGTTTTAAAAATAGCAGGGATTACAACAAAGCCGAAATCTGTTTTCGCACGGCATTAAAATTAGAGAAAAAAGTCAGAAAAAAAAATGTGCTGGTATCTACCTATACCAAATTGGGTGTGCTATACTTAAAGACAAAAAAAATCACCCTCGCGCAAAACGCTTTACTCAAGGCAGTTCAACTTGGACAACGCACCAACGACGCGCTGAAATATTGTACCGCCCTTGCCGCGTTAGGCGACTGTTACATGTTGCAAGAGCAGACGGCGGAAGCACGTCAATGCTTTCAACAAGCTCTCACCCTTGCTGAAAGACACGCGTTAAATATCCATTTGCCCGAAATCCTGGTAAAGCTGGCCAAATGTTGCGAGAGGGATGATCCAGCCACTTACGAAACCTACAAAAACCGTGTATTTCAATTTTATGTCAAGTACTATGCGAAAGGAGGGGATTCCACATGAAACGCATTGGTTTTGGCGAACCACCTCAGGCATAACCCAAATGGAACACAACTTTTCCTGCAAGTGAGCAGTCATTCATTGATGACTGCTTTTTTTATTTACATAGATTATAACATTAATTCTAACAAAAAATGAACCAACCTTGGGAAAAACAGTGTGTCTTTTTATTGCGAACCCGCTTTGCAACCCCCGGAAAAAACCAGCTCCTTCTTGCAGAGCTGGTGTGCCGCTGCCACTATTTCTGTTTGGCCAACTCGGACCACTTCGTTTGCAAAGCGGGGGGTTGATATTGTTCCATTTTGCTGAGCAATCGCTCGGGATCACTCTCGGAAATCACGATTTGCCCATGATCCTTCGGGAAAAACCCTTCGCTGACCGCTTTTTGGATCATGCTTAACACGGGCTCATAGTAGCCATTGACATTCAGCAAGCCAATTGGTTTCCGATGAATGCCAAGCTGTCCCCAACTCAATACTTCAAATACCTCTTCCAGCGTGCCATACCCGCCCGGAAGGGCGACAAAGCCGTCTGACAGCTCCATCATCTTCGCTTTCCGTTCATGCATGCTACTCACTTCGATCAGTTCAGTCAGCGCCTGGTGCACCATCTCTCCCCGGAATAAGGCCGTCGGCATCACACCAATCGCTTTGCCTTTTCGCTCCAAGACAGTATCGGCCACAGCTCCCATCAATCCAAGGCGTGATCCCCCATAGACCAACTCCATTCCCCGTGCCGCCAAACTCACTCCCAATTGTTGAGCCGCTTCGCGATAAAGTGGTTGATTGCCCGGATTGGAACCCGCATACACACAAACTCGTTTCATTCCCATCCTCCTCCATTGCGATTCATTTTAAGGCTGCTACCATCATACCGATTTCTAAATTTTACCAAATGACTTGTTGGGTGACAACACAAAAATGGAGAGAAACCTCTCTCGCCAGGCGAATTTGACCGATGCAAAAGCTGTCTCACTCCGCTGTCATCCTTATGTAGCTTAAACCAACCTCCGAAAGAGGCGGGCAAAGACCCGCCTCTTAGCCATGCTTCCGCACCATCTTCTCCACCTCACGGTACTGAGAGTAATCCTTCTTCCGCAATTGTTCCATAAACGAGGGAAGAGATGGCTTCGGATAAGCCTCCAGCAACCATACCCACCCCGACGGATCGATTGCGAAATCAAAGCCCAGCATGCGATGGCGCGGAAACGTTTGCCCCAACCTCTCCGCTGAGCGGATCGAGAGCGTGGCGAACGTTTCTGTCGTGCGCTTCAAATCGAGATGATTAACATTGGAATCTCTCAACGCTTCTGTCAAACTGAGGCAATCTCCCTTGAATTTCTTAGGGTCCACTCCCTCTCCTTCCCCCATCACCTTGGCCAGCATCCCCAGCACCCGCCATTCTGCCCGCTTCGGTTCCACCCGATACACCAGCACCCGCACTTCAAATGGCAGTCCAAGCAGCTCCGCCCGTGGGACCGCTTGTTGCAACAAGTAAGGGGTTTTCGCTTTTTTCGTCATTCGTTGCAACCGCGGAAACAATTCACCCGTTGGCATGCGAAAGCCCTTCATGTCCACTTGGATTTCCGCCCGATGTTGATCCACTCTGCGCAATTTGATCTGCCCGGCACCGTCTCTTTCCCCTGTCGGTTTCAACACCAATTCTGGATATCGTCCCCACATCCAATGAAAGCTCTCCCTATTAAACAACCAGGTCTCCGGCAAATGTTCTTCAATGATCTCGTCATGAAGGAGGAGCTGATGAATCCCATCCCATTGAACCCCGACCTTTTTCAAACGCATCCTCCTTTTCTCCCAATCTATTCATAGGATATGCGACCGTTTGATGGCGGCAACGGACAGGCTCCCAGAAAGAAAGTCTAAATCGGCGGATTCGCGCGCAAAGAAGGCAGCATGGTCAAATCCACATTTCCCCCACTGATGATCACGCCAACTCGCTTGATGTCAGCAGGCACTTGATGATGCAGCAATGCCGCAAGCGCAACTGCCGATGAGGGTTCAATCACCAACTTCAGCCGGGTGAAAGCGAATTCCCAAGCAGCCCTGATCTCCTCCTCCGTCACAAGAAAAAGGTGATCCACCAACCGCTGGATAATCGGAAAAGTGAGTTTGCCAGGACTGGTCGTTCTCAACCCATCCGCCACCGTTTCCGGCGCCGAAATGGTAACCCGCTTGCCCGCTTGGATCGACAGATAAACATCGTTGCCTCGCGCCGGTTCCACTCCTGCCACTAATGTCTCCGGCGCATGCCCTTTGACAGCCAAAGCCGTCCCGGAGATCAAGCCTCCACCACCCACCGGAGTGATCACCGCATCAAGGTGGGAGACCTCTGTCATCAGTTCCAGCGCCGCGGTGCCTGCCCCGGCGATGATCCGCGGATCATCGTATGGCGGGACCAACACCATATTTTCCTCTTCCACCCATCGCCGCGCCACCGCTTCACGGTCTTCGCGCTGGCGGTCATAAAAATGAATGTGGGCCCCATAGCCCCTTGTCGCCTCCACTTTTACCGGAGGGGCATCTTGCGGCATGCAAATCACCGCCCGCAAATTCCACATGCTCGCAGCCAACGCCACTGCTTGCGCATGATTTCCGGATGAGAAGCAGACCAGGCCCCGTTTCTTCTCCGCGGGGGACAATCGGCTCACGGCATGATAGGCACCGCGAAATTTAAAAGCGCCACCCCTCTGGAAATTTTCGCATTTCAGAAATATTTCCTTGCCCGTCAGCCGATTTAAGGTGCGCGAGGTAACAACAGGCGTTTGATTCACCTCGTCACGAATCCGCTCATGGGCCCGTTTCACATCATGGAAAGTGGGTAAGAACATCTAGGCATTCTCCTTGATCAACCAGATTTTCGCAATCCGCCCCTCCTCCGCTTCATAAATGGCAATCGCTTCAAACGGTTCCGTCGTGCGCGCCCGACAATCCGTTCATGATCTATCACCTTGTTCCCCACACGCATCCGACTCACCAACTCCGCTTTCATGGCGGGATATTTGGCAAACAATACCGCATAGTGCCTTGCGAACGCGTCCATTCCTGACAAGACCAAGGTATTGAGATGGTCATACACTTGCACGCTTGGAGCAAAAGCCGCCAAAAATCGTTCCAACTCTTTGGCATTATATGCTTCCAATTGCTGCTGTACAGGAATGATTGCCTTGTGCATTTCATCACCTTTTCTCATCACACTTGTCCTGCCAACGCCAACATCGCCCCCAATGTGGTAAGCAGTGCTTGGGGTTGCTGAATGGAAATGGTGACCGTCGTCTCCCGATCCAACTCAGCCTGTGGCAGGAGGGCCGCCATCTCCGCTTGCCCCCGGTGGCTAAACTCGACTTTCATTTCCAGTGGGTGTGAAGTCTTCAATGGTCTTCCTTCGCCTCGCCTTTGGATGGCTTCTTGCGTGCGCCGTCTCAAGACGGCCCGGCTTTCCTCAAGCGGCAAGCATTTGGCCGCTTGCCAGGAAACGGTTTCTTTGACCACTGCTGTATGGACTGTGGGCACCAGCTGTTTCGCTTCCAACGCAAGTTGGTCATCACCCGACACCAACCAGACGGGGACATCGAAAAGTCCCGCATAAATCGCATTGAGGCCAAATTCACCCACCACTTGGCCATTGATGCGGCAGTTCCGAACAATCGGGGTCATGGTGTGGCTCAGTAAGCCAGACGCCCCGCTGCGTGCATGATAACCGAGAAGCAACACGCCATCATAAGAGCCATCTAAGCCGTGCATCATATACCCTGAACGCTGAAAACCGGATATTAAGCGAGCCTGGGGATGCAACCGCTCGATCAGCAAGTTGTTTCCTTCAAAGTGGCTATCCGCCACCACGATTTCCCTTGCCCCGCATGCGAGCGCCGTCTCCACCACCACATTGACGTCTTCCGTCATCAGTTGGCGACCACGTTGATAATTCAAGCGATCCGGGAGAATATACGAACGGTCATGAATGCCAGAGATGCCTTCCATATCGACTGAGATGTACAGTTTCACCTTCACTCCCTCCTCGCTCTCTCCTTATTCCCGCAACAGGGTGGCCTTCACACATCTTTTTGACGATCCCCCCGCCATCTTAAGAGAACCGGCATCTCTTTGCCCGTGATGCGCCGATAATATTTGATGATGAGCGAGTCCAGCTCTCGTTCGCGCGCCATCTGCAATACGGCCGGATTGGCAAAGATCACCTCTATCCGCTTGTCATCGACCCGCCACTCCGCTTGGCCAAACCAAGTGGCCGCCGCAGGGGTGTGGGTTTGTTCGATCCACTTTTGAATCCAGAACCGATACTTGGCCAAGACCACCTCATGGTTCAGGCGGTCATATTGAAAAAAAAAGAGACCTGCACCTCTGGATAAAAGTATTGTCTCACGCGCTGCTGCAAGGATTGCCAGATTTCCGGATCAAGCGGTTCCGCCAAGTGGAGATGCACATTCCACTTCCGTTTTTGCCGGTCCACTTGCACTTCCTTGACATAGGCATGTGCCAACTCCCGTTCCAGCCATTCTTGTGGCAGTCCCACTTCTCGAAACAGTTGACTTAACGCTTTGCGCCCCTGATCCATGCTCATTCCTCCCACAAGCAACTCTCACCTTTATTCTAACATATGTTCGCATCAATCCGTAGCAAAAACGACCTGACAAACAGAGTGTACACCACTTTAAAACGTTAAACCGGACCACTCGATCATGTTAATGTGTTTTAAATTTTTTAAAAATTGTGGATATGTGGATAAGTTTGTTGATAAACTTTTCATTTTGTCGAATTGAGTCGGGGAATTTCGCGTATTCAAAAGGAGATTGGCATGTTCATTTTTAAAAAAAGCCGCCCCAACCGGAGACTGATGCAGAAAGATTACTTAAAAATGATTATTCTACAGTTTTTGGAACCAAAACGGCTCATATGAAAAAATAAAGAAGCACTCCCTGATCTTGTAAAGCAGGAAGTGCTTCTT
>NZ_JBHTBW010000061.1:0-44870 GCF_042665195.1 Laceyella putida | reverse complement strand
AGGAGCTCTTACGAGCTAAATGAACGAACACTTTCTCAGGTCACGCTTACTCACTCTTTAGTTTTCAGGGAATGCCAGTCAGGGCATTGATCCGATATGCGGACAATGCTCTTTTTTGATTGTTTCAGAATTTCAATATGGATAATTTATAATCTTCTATATATAATCAATATAAAGACAAGGATGATAACAATGATAACGTAAATATATGAAAGAAGTTTTGATTTGTAACGGCCTGATTAAAAATGATAACGTTTCCATTTTCCCTGTGGTTTATTTTTCCCATAAGATGCTTAATCGCAGAGAAGAAGCAGATAACCATAAAAGCGGGTGGGGCCAAGTTGGCGGCGTTGATTTCCGACAATTGTCAATGATTCGATTTTAGGGGCGGCTTGCTGCGGGATTGGCGGATAGCGGAGTTTAGTTGAGTTCTGAAATCCGAAATCCAGATGAGCGGACAAGCAGCATTCGACTCGCAATAGGGAGTAACCATAGGGAGGGTCTTATGGTGTAGGGACGATAATCATGTCATTACGCTGCATAAGTAGTCATCATGGAAAGGGGGTGAATGGAGGAGGCAAGACCGAGCAAAATGAAGGCTCTTCAAATCAATTAAATCCTAACGGGAGGGATGACAGTTGTTGAAGAAATCCCTATTAAGCGCTCTTTGTTTTGTGTTATTGATTGGATTGTTCCTTGGCCTGCCCTCTGCATCCAAAGTAAACGCCGCAATCAATTCCGATGACTTCTTGAAAACAAATGGTAAAGTGATTCGAGACCATTTCGGTACGGGTGCAATTGTCAATCTTCGGGGGACAAATCTTGGAGGCTGGTTGCTCCAGGAAAATTGGATGTCTCCTGCGGGCGCGGCTGACGAGTATACAGTGCGGCAGACGTTAACCAGCCGATTCGGCGAGTCTGGCGCTCAATCGCTGTTAAACAGCTACCAAGATACATGGATACAGGCCAGCGATCTTGACAATATCAAAAACTTGGGAATGAATGCCGTTCGCGTGCCGTTGTATTGGGAAGATTTCATGTATTCGAACGGTACAATGAAGCCGGATAACATTACATTCAGAAAACTTGACTGGCTTGTTGCCGAAGCTGGCAGTCGTGACATTTATGTCATATTAGACCTTCATGGCGCACCCGGTGCCGCGTGTCCATGGCAATCTTGTGGTCGTGAAAACTTCAACCAGCTATGGACGAATGCGACTTATCAGAACTGGACCGTTCAAATTTGGGAACGTCTTGCAACGCACTATAAAGGCAATCCAACGGTTGCCGCTTATGATTTGCTCAACGAACCCCTGGTTACGATGGGCGGCGCAGAGAACGCGGCACAAATTCAACAGAAAATGCAATTCTATAACCGCATGTATCAAGCTGTTCGTGCCAAAGACCCTGATCACATCATCATAATTGCCGCATTCTTCGATTGGTATGCGGCTTATCCGCCATCTACCTACGGCTGGACCAATGTGGTATACCAGACGCATCACTATAACTTCACAGATTATGACAACTGGGATTTAACCAATTCTGAAATTAACAGATGGTTAGCGGACTTGTCCAATTTTCAACTGAAATGGAATGTTCCAGTATATGCGGGTGAATTCTCTTTTGGTCAAAATGACTTGTATGAGAAGTGGCTTGCTGGTTTGAATGCTCTCAATGCTTCTTGGACGAATTGGAGTTATAAAGTGAAGGGTGGAGGAAACTGGGGTTATTATCACAATAACAACAACCCGACTCCCAATCTGAGCAGCGATAGCGCAGCCGTGATATTGGACAAATGGAGCAAATTCAGCACAGCCTTTTTCACTCCCAATACGACGTTCCAGAACTTAGTTAAGAAGCATACGAACACCCCTCCCGTCACAGACACATGGTATAGTATCAAAGCAAGTGCAAACAATCAGTATGTAAGCGCCGACAATTACGGGAACAATCCGCTGACCGCGAATCGGAATTCAGTGCAGGCATGGGAGAAATTCAAGATCATCAACAATTCGGATGGTACAATCTCCCTTCTGTCAATGGCCAATAATAAATATGTGAAAGCAGATTTGAATCAGCAAGGCAAGCTGATCGTATCCGCGACCGATATTCAACAGTGGGAAAAATTCAATTTAGTGGATCTGGGCAACGGTACCTTTGCACTTCGGGCATTAGCTAATAATTTGTATGTGTGTGTGGACTTAAACGCAGGATCACCGGAATTAATCGCCAATCGGACTTCGGTCGGGGGAGCTTGGGAAGCGTTCACGATAGCGGTAGCGCCGTAAGCCACTGATAACAAATAATCCAAATCATCCTCATAAGGTATAAAGAGACGTCACTCTCTCTTTCTACGATGAGGAATGATCCTCAGGCCCGGTTTTGTCTTGTTGACAAAATATATTTATATAATGACCTGTGTTTGAATAGATGATTGATTGGGAATGTTGATTCAATTAGAAGAGAACGTCAACACCGCGGTTGCCGATGAAAGTGACCGAGGGTCAAGCGGGGACAGCGCATTTAAAGGAGCATGGCAATGGCAACGATGAAAGATGTGGCCAAGTTGGCTGGGGTATCCATAATTACTGTATCGCGGGTGATCAACTCGCCCCAACTAGTGAAAGAGTCAACTCGGCAAAAAGTGAAGCGAGTGATGGAAGAAACGGGGTTTATCCCCAATCAGACAGCAAAAGCGCTGGTGAGTAACCAGACGAGAACGATCCATATCATGATCCCCGAAAGCCATGATATTTCGGATCCGTTCATCATGACGTTGGTGTCGGGTGTTGCCAGTCAGTTGAGCAAGGAGTACTATTCATTTTTAATCCGCAGGGATTGGGAATTCCCATATCGATGTGATGGCGTGATCATCATGGGCCTAAATCTGGGACAGGAACAAGAGATCAAACAAAAGTTGCCTCACACCCCTTGTGTTCTGTTTGGACAGACGGAGGCCGAATTGGATTGGGTGGATATTGATAACCGGAAGGGCGGATATCTGGCAACCAAGCATCTGATTGAACAGGGACATCGTGAGATCGGGTTTTTGAAAATTGATGAACCGAAGCGTTTTCCCATCGACCGTTATCAAGGGTATCTCGATGCGTTGACTGAAGCGGGCATCCCATTGGATGAGTCACTTGTCTGCACAGTGAAGAATTCAGAGGAGGACGGATTTCAGAAGTCGCTTGCGTTTATAGAGCAGCGACGGATGACCGCCATCTTCGCGTCAAACGATGCCACCGCCTTGGGTGTGTTGCGGGCGGCGCGGAAATGTAACCGCAAGGTGCCGGAAGAGTTGTCTGTCGTCGGGTTTGACGGATTATTCCTTGATCAAATCGCCGATCCCCGCTTAACCACGATTCATCAGCCCATTTTTGAAGTGGGCGAGCATTTGGCGGCACAGATGGTGAGACGAATTGAACTACCCGATCATGAATTGCTTCAGCGATTGGTAGAACCGAAGTTGGTAGAAAGAGAAACGGTGCAGAAAAAGAATGTCGGCCAATAAACTTATTTTTTTATCAGAAAGCCGGACACATTGGATGACATCATCGTGAGATATGAAAAAGAGAAAGGCATCGATGTCAAAGTTACCTATGTTCGCCCCACTGATTATGAAGCGAAGCTGAACAGTGCGGTCTCCCTAAACGTGATTTCATAGACTTGCCGGCGATAGGGTGTGCGATCGTCACCTTGGAAGGGGATCAGATTCACTCTTGTCTGGTGAAAGGCGTAAATGATTACGACCGTTCCACAGTTGTGCCGTATGTGCAAGTGTGCGGCTCGGTTGTCCGGGGCGATCAGCCGGGGGACCTGTATAATTCCCAAGGGAAGATGCCTATGAATGAAAAAGAAGCTGCTGGAGAGGAACAATGGTTCTCCGGCAGCTTTTCTTTGTTTAAGGAATAAGCTGCAAACGATGGTTGGCGCCGGCTTCGGATGGGGCTTGCAACATGGTGCGGTGATAACGGTTCGTCGCCCAGCTTTCCGCTTGGTCATCATACCAGTCGCTGCTGAACTGTCCCGATTGGCCGGGTCCCAATAGGTGTTCCGCTTGGCGCAAGTTGCCCACATCGATGACGATACGCCATGGCGCGCCGTGATCCACTTTTCCCGTCTCTTTGTCCCAACCCATGGCACGAACGGTATGTTCACTGCCGCCAACGGGATAAGAAGAAGAATTGAGCAATAAATCAAGCGGTTTCTTCACACTGAGCGGGTGGGTGAATTCGATTTGATGGAACTCGCCCCAACGCCAGGAGGCTGGATGGGCTCCCTGCAAATCACTGGCTCGTTTGACCGCTCGTTTGAATGCGTCTGTGCTCAGTTTTTTGATGCCTCCCGCCCGGTTGATCCACGTGCCCGCTTCGCCACGGGCCGCTTGGGATAACAAAGTATCAGTGACGATGTCCTTTTCTTCGAACAATTCGGCCGTCTTTTTGTTTAACGGCCGGTATAATTGTTGTTTGATTTCTTCCATCCACAAATGGTACACCAAGGGCGCTCCCGCATCGGCATGATCATAGTGATTCCACTTTTCCAGCAAACGGACGGCTTCCCGCTCAGTGGCCGTTAATTTGGCTTTGTCCAATTGATGCAGGAGCGGTTGGGTCATTCTTGCCGCTTGCAGGTTTTTCTCGTCGCTTTGCAAGTTCTTCATGTCAGCGACCGTCAGTCCGTTTTTGCTTGACAGCACTTCATGAATCCGTTTGGTCCGATAAGGGGGGGCCCAAGTGCTGGCAATATGGTGGGGATAGGTTTGGGCGAAAACGCGATGGTTCGCTGTGGCGATAAACCCGGATGGCGGGTTGATGATCGTCGGCAATTCTTCCCACGGGATGTAGTTCTTCCACTCATATTTATCGGTCCAACCGGGAACAGGCAAGGCGCGGTTTCCTTTGCGCACCGGAATCTTGCCGTTGGCGCGATAGGCGATGGTGCCATCGAGGCTCGCAAAGACGAAATTTTGGGCGGGGGCGTTAAAATGGGTTAGCGCCTGCTTAAATTCATCCCAATTGCGTGATTGATTTAACCGCAACACCGCTTCCAGTTCGGTGGTCGCGTCCAAAGCGGTCCAACGCAAAGCGAATGCGGTATCTGCTTGCAGCTTTTTGTCTGGATCAGCCCATTCGGAAATCACCGGACCATGACGGGTGATCAGAACTTGGTGTTGAAGGGGCTTTTCCCCTTTCACAAGGATGGTTTCCATTATCACTTGCGCCTTTTCCCATTTGCCCTTGTACAAGAATCGGGTGGGTTGCTCTGGATTCCGTTTTTCAATATAGAGATCTTCCACATCCGGCCCCAAGTTGGTCACACCCCAGGCGATGGTTTCGTTGTGTCCCAGGATAATGCCAGGGATCCCGGCAAAAATGACGCCGCTTACATGGGTGTCGGGGCTGGTCAATGTGGTTTGGTACCAAATGGCGGGCAGATTGATGCCCAAGTGGGGGTCGTTGGCCAAAAGGGGTTTGCCCGTGGCCGTTTTGCTGCCGGAGACGACCCAGTTGTTGCTGCCGTTATGTTCAGAGGGAAAAGGGACTTTCGCCAAGCTGTCGGCCAATTGGGAGAGAGCGGTTTTCGATGGGAATCCCAATTGACGGGGATCGATGGCGCGGTCCGCTTCCGGCGGAAACAATTCCAACGCTTCCGCTTGCGGCAGTTGTTGCAGCGCCAGGTAGCGAAACGCTTGTCCCTTCCATTTGCCACCCAAGTCATAAGCCATATATTTGCCGATGGTTAAGGAATCGATGGGCGTCCATGGACGCGGTTCATAACCGATGAAGGTAAACTCGATCGGCAATCGATGATGCTGTTTGGCTTCGTTCATATAGGCGTTGACCCCTTTGGCATAGGCGGACAACACATGTTTGGCTTCAGGGGAGTAGGCGTTATAAGAGAGTTCGGCCGCCCGTCGCAGCCCCAATGTTCGGAAGAATCTGTCCTTTTTCAAGGCCGCTTTTCCCAATACTTCACTTAATTGGCCTGATGCCATGCGCCGGGACAAATCCATTTGAAAGAGGCGATCTTGCGCGGTGACATAGCCTTGCGCCATATACAAGTCATGTTGGTTGGTCGCTTCAATATGCGGAACCCCTTGTGAATCGCGGGTCACAGTGACAGGGAACCGCAGTCCCGGCAACTTCACTTCTCCCTGGGTCAGCGGGAGCGGATAGTGAATCCATACATGACCGATACTAACCAATAACAGGAGGAAAAAAAGGAGTGAGATGAGAAGGGTGCGCCAGATCGCAAAACGGGCCTTTTTTTTTACGGCGGGTGCTGTCATGGCATGATCAGCTCCTTTGAATGGGATTGATAATGTTATTATTACAATAATAAATGTTTTTGTAAAATAAAAAAATTTGCATAACTGAGAGCCCGTCTGGGTTCTAGGTTGCCGTGATTGGCTCATCGCTTATTGGGGACAGGGGGTGCAGATGGCAGTTTAAAAGAGTTAAGATGGGAGGGGGAATCATTTCAAATCCCCATCCAGCGCATCATTTCAAAAGTGAGACTTACCGATGGGAATCCGCTGAACCGATGAAGGAGGAGAACAACATGCAAAAGAAACGAGCGCGTCACCCGATTCCGACACAAGCGGAGTTGAAAAAACGTTTAACCCCCATGCAGTATCGGGTGACACAAGAAAATGGAACAGAGCCCCCGTTTCGCAATGAGTTTTGGGATCATGAAGAAGAGGGGCTTTATGTAGATATTGTGTCTGGTGAACCGCTGTTCAGTTCGCTGGATAAGTTTGATGCCGGTTGTGGTTGGCCCAGTTTCACCAAGCCGGTGGTTGAAGGGCATATCGTTGAGAAGTTGGATACCAGCCATGGGATGATACGCACTGAAGTCAGAAGCAAGGAAGGAGATTCGCACTTGGGCCATGTATTTGACGATGGTCCCGGTCCGACTCGCCTTCGCTATTGCATTAATTCCGCGGCGTTGCGCTTTATTCCAAAACACGAGTTGGAGAAAGAGGGATATGGCGAGTTCTTGCAGTTATTTGAAAAATAGGATGGCAGGCATACAAACCTGGCGCACAAAGATCGCGCCAGGTTTGTTCATCAGGAAAAGAGAAGTTGTTCCAATTCATTTAGCTTCTCTTCAAAGTCTTTTAAGGCCAAACGAATGGGTTCGGCGGTAGTCATGTCAACGCCCGCTTTCTTCAGCACTTCAATTGGATAATCGGAGTTGCCCGCTTTGAGGAAATGGGTATAGCGTTCCACGGCGGGTTTGCCCTCGCTTAGGATCTGTTTGGACAATGCCGTTGCGGCACTGAAGCCGGTGGCGTACTGGTAGACGTAGTAGTTGTAATAGAAATGCGGAATGCGGGACCACTCCAAGCCGATCTCCTTATCGCTGACCATCGTTTCCCCATAGTATTTTTTGTTGAGCCCATAGTAGAGCGATGTGAGCAGATCAGGCGTTAACGCTTCACCCGCTTGGGCTTTTTGGTAGATGGCATGCTCAAATTCGGCAAACATCGTCTGTCTGAAGACGGTGGCCCGGAACGAGTCGACATAATGGTTAAGGAGATAGAGCTTTTGTTGCCTGTCGGTGGTTTGTTTCATCAAGTAATCATTTAATAAGGCTTCATTGCAGGTCGAAGCGACTTCAGCGACAAAGATGGTGTAATCGCCATACACATAAGGTTGGTGTTTGCGGCTGTAGTAACTGTGCACGGAGTGGCCAAACTCATGCGCCAAGGTGAACAAGTTGTCAATGGTGTCTTGCCAGTTCATCAAGATATACGGATTGGTGCTGTAAGAGCCGGAAGAGTATGCGCCGCTCCGTTTTCCTTTGTTTTCCATCACGTCGACCCAGCGGTTTTTATAGGCTTCCTTGAGGATGGAGACATACTCATCCCCCAAGACTGCCAAGCCTTCCAACAATTTTTGCTGCGCCTCGGGATAGGTGATTTTCATCTTCGCATCGGGTACCAGCGGATTGTAGATGTCATACATGTGAAGCTCTTCATATCCCAAGGCGCGTTTGCGAATATCCACATAGCGGTGCAAGAGCGGCAAGTGTTCATTCACGGTGTTGACGAGTTGGTCATACACGGCTTCCGGAATGTGATTGCTGCTCAGGGCCGCGTGGCGGGCCGAGTCATAACCGCGAACCTTGGCATAGAAGTTGTTTTTCTTTACAGACCCGCTCAATGTGCTGGCAAAGGTGTTTTTATATTTGTCATAGGTGCGGTACACGCCTTCAAACGCTTCTTTGCGAATGCGACGGTCACTGCTCTCCATCAATTTGATGTAACGACCATGCGTGATTTGAACGGTGTCGCCGTCCTCATCCACGATGGTTGGAAACTCAAGATCGGCGTTGTTAAGCATGCCGAAGGTGGTGCTGGAAGCGTTTAACGCGTCAGCCGCTTGGGCCAAAATTGCTTCTTCTTTTTCAGATAAAACGTGCGGGCGTTTTTTATTCAATCTCTCCAAGGCATGGCCATAGAGACGCAGCTCTTCGTTTTCAGCGAGAAACTTTTCAATGGTTTCCTCGCTGATGGAGAGAAGTTCGGGCGTGATAAATGAAAGCGCACTGCTCGCTTCTGCGTACAAGCTTTTCGCGCGCGCGTCCAGCGCTTGATAGAATGAATTGCCGGTATCTTGGTCGTAACGCATGTGAGCGTATGTATACAGTTGTTCGAGGCGCAAGTACAATTCATCTTTAAACCGCAGTGCGCGCAGAAGAGACTGTGCGGATTGCCCCAAGGTTCCTTTTAAGCCGGCCGCTTTGGGGATCAAGGCTTTCACTTTGTCGAATTCTTCGTTCCATAGGTCGTCATTGGCGAAAATATCTTCCAATCGCCAGGTGTATTCCACCGGCACTTCGGAGCGATGTGGCAGTTGCTTGCTGTTTTGTTGCTTGGACATAATAAGCCCCCTTATCTCTTTTTTATCATTATACTCGAAGCGGTTATAAAATTCGATCAACGAACGATTCATGGGCCCTGTTTGGACATGGATCAAGGACGCAAAGACGCTCCTTCCCCGGTTTCAGGGCCTTTGTTTTTTTAATCGCCAGAATGGAATCCCTTTTTGCTGCCAGCCCATTGGAACAGAATCGAAAAAAGGCTTCAGATGCCCTGGGAGCCTTTTTCACCGCGGCGATGACTCTTCTTTGAACGGCCGCCGTTGAAAGATCGTTTTGTTCTCGGAGAGAAAAATGCCGATTAAGATGAGCCATACCCCGGTCCATTGGAGCGTTGTTGTCCGTTCGTGCAAAAAGACCGCTGCCGCGACAATCACGACCGGCAACTCGACAGAACCCAAAATGGAGGCCAAGCCTGTGCCGATATGAGGAATTCCCTTCATGAATAAGACGGTGGGGATGATGGATCCGAACAAAGCGATCAAAAGTCCCCAAAACCATAAGCCATCCAAAAGCTTTCCCTCGATGAGAAAGGCGGGGGAGAAGATGATGAGATTGGTGAACAATCCACCGGTAACAAAGCTGGCGCTTCGGATCAGCGAATGGATTTCCGTGGCGACCCTGCCGCTAAAATGGATGAACAACGCATAAGTGAGTGCGGAGAGCAAGCCGAAGACCAATCCCATGAGATGGAGGGAATCGCCTTCCAACTGGGTGGCGCTGGCCAATAAAGAGCCGCACAAGATGATGAGGGTGGCCATCCAGTGATTCCATTTGGGCTTGTTTCGCGTTTGCCGCCACTCCAATAAGAGACCAATCCAAGTGAACTGAAACATAAGAATGATGGCGAGAGAAGCGGACAAGGTTTTGAGGGACAAATAATAGAAAATTCCCGTCAAGCCGGATACCATCCCACATAAAAGCAGGGAAATGAGATGTTTGCGTGAAATGGTTTTTTTCTTGAAACAGGATGGCAAGGCGATCAACCACAAGAAGAGGCTTCCGAACAAAACTTGGCTTCCCGTGATTTCTTGGGTGGCAAACCCATGTTGATAAGCCATTTTGATCAAAGTGGATACCACACCATAAGATGCCGCGCCTAGTAACACATATATGCTCGCTTTCATGCGATTCATCGGGCATATCTCCTCATTTGATTATAAGTGGATAAAAAAATAGAAAAACACATGGCCTGGTCAGGTGGTTTCGCTGAAGAACCAAGTGATTTCAGCGCATGTTCTGTTTATCATGATGAATAATATAATCATAGATTTTTATATTCTCATTGGATTTTAACATGTATAAGCGTTTAGGACATCGATTCATGTCATTTGTTTTTTTGCACATGATAAATAGAAACAAAAGCTCCCACCCCATGCTTTTCCGTGAAAGGAATTGCACGCATTTTGATGATTGTGTTATAATCACGTTGGCTATACTTAGTGTAGATACATCTGTTGGCAATAAAGAGTGGGTGCTGACCCACTCTTTCCGTTTTGCTGGGGGATGTTATCGAATTGGCTCGCAATAAGGAGGGTTGGCCTTGAGCCGACAAGTAACAGAAGCTGTGGAGAAGATCGCGCTTCCAATCGTAGAAGCGGAAGGACTGGAATTGGTCGACGTTGAGTATAAAAAAGAAGGGACAAACTGGTTTTTGCGCGTATTCATTGACCGCGAAGAAAATCCGGTGGACTTGGATGATTGCAGTCGCGTCAGTGAGCGACTAAGCGAAGCGCTCGACAAGACGGATCCGATTCCAGGGGCTTATATACTGGAAGTTTCTTCTCCTGGAGCTGAAAGACCACTTAAAAAAGAAAACGATTTCCACAAAGCTATCGGCAAACATGTGCACGTGACGACCTATGAGCCGATTGAAGGGCAAAAAGTATTTGAAGGTCTATTAAAAGAGGTTGACGGTACTTTTTTGACGGTAGAGGAGAAAAAGAAAACGGTGCAAATCCCACGGGAAAAAGTGGCGAAAGCGCGTTTAGCAATCGTTTTTTAAAAACGAAGGGAGGATGTTGACCGATGAATGCTGAGTTCATCGAGGCCCTCGGTCAATTAGAGAAAGAAAAAGGGATTAGTAAAGACATATTGATCGAAGCAATCGAAGCAGCCTTGATCTCCGGTTATAAGCGCAATTTCCATTCCGCACAAAATGTGAGGGTCGATATTAACCGCCATAGCGGAGAAGTACGTGTCTTTGCCCGCAAAACAGTGGTTGAAGACGTGTTGGATACGCGTTTGGAGATTAGCCTTCCAGCCGCGCGTGAGTTTGACCCAAACTATCAGCTGGGGGATATCGTGGAGATTGAAGTGACTCCGGCTGATTTTGGCCGCATCGCAGCGCAAACCGCGAAACAAGTGGTGACACAACGCATTCGTGAAGCGGAACGCACAGCGATCTTCAAAGACTTCATCGATCGTGAAGAGGACATCATCACAGGGATTGTACAACGGGCTGACAATCGCTACTATTATGTGGATCTGGGCAGAGTGGAGGCTCTCTTGCCTCATACGGAAGTGATTCCGGGTGAGCGCTTCAAACACGGAGATCGTGTCAAGACATACATCACCAAGGTAGAAAAGTCGACGAAAGGCCCGCAAATTTTCCTTTCTCGTACCCATCCTGGTTTGTTGAAAAGATTGTTTGAACTGGAAGTGCCGGAAATCTACGAAGGTGTAGTCGAAATCCGCGCGATTGCCCGTGAAGCGGGACAGCGTTCCAAAGTGGCTGTCTCTTCGCGCAATGAAGATGTGGACCCCGTGGGAGCTTGCGTGGGTCATCGTGGGCAACGAGTGCAAACCGTGGTGAATGAATTAAAAGGTGAAAAAATCGATATCGTTCGTTGGTCTGAAGATATCGGGGAATGGATCGCCAATGCGCTAAGTCCTTCCAAAGTGGTGACGGTCACCATCTACGAGGAAGAAAAAATGGCGCGTGTCATCGTTCCGGATCACCAATTGTCGCTGGCCATCGGTAAAGAGGGGCAAAATGCCCGGCTCGCGGCGAAACTGACCAACTGGAAAATCGATATCAAGAGCGAATCGGAAGCGCAAGAAGCCGGCGAGCCAGTTGTTAAAGAGCCAGCGCTCTCCGATCAAGAAGCAGAACATGCCGAACCTGCACATGAAGCAGATGAAACGTTATAAAATGGGGAGGTTGCTTGAAGGATGAAGCAACGAAAGGTTCCCATGCGCAAATGCGTTGCATCCCAAGAAATGTTCCCAAAAAAGCACTTAATTCGTATTGTTCGCACACCGGAGAACGATATTGTCATTGATCCGACAGGGAAGAAATCGGGGCGTGGGGCATACTTATGCGCCAAATTGGAATACATTGACTTGGCGCAAAAGAAAAAAGCGCTGGATCGGGCTCTTAAAGTGCAAGTTCCGACAGAAATTTACGATGAACTTCGAGAAGTGGTCAAGGGAATGAATCTTGATGAATAAGATTCTACAGTTGTTGGGTCTTGCCACAAGGGCGGGAAAAGTGATTTCAGGTGAAGAGCTAGTCATTCAAGAGATTCGATCGGGCAGGGCGCGGCTGGTTTTTCTGGCGACAGACGCCGCGAAGAATGCGGAAAAGAAAGTAACGGACAAATGCTCCTCCTATGGTGTGCCGCTCATTCGCTATGGTACACGCGGGGAGCTCGGAGCTGCGATCGGAAAAGAAGAACGGGTGGTGATCGCTATACTCGATGAGGGATTTGCCCGTTCGTTTCGCAAGCTTTTGAGTAACTGACGGGGGTGAATGGATTGGCCAAAATCCGAGTATATGAGTACGCCAAACAAATGAAGATGAGCAGCAAGGAAGTGCTTAACATTTTGGAACGTATGGATATGAAATTAAATAACCATATGAGCGTGATGAATGAAGGAATGATCCAAAAAGTGGAACAGTATATAAACGATGTGAAGAAGTCTTCAAACAGTAGAGAAGAGAAGCCGCAGGGAGACAAGAAGCCGAAGCATAACCCAAAAGCCCAGAAGAATCACGGGCAAAACAAAGGGGCTCGTCCGAACAACCGGCCAAACCAACAATCACCAAAACAAACGAACAAGCGTTCAGAAAACAAAATGGAAGTGGCGAACAATGTGGCTCCTGCGGCCAATGTTGCCACTGATTCAGGCGCTTCAGGCGGCAAAAAAGCGGATAACAACAACCGCAAAGGGAAGTTCAACAAATCGAATGAGAACAGAGGAGGCGCTTCTGCTGGACGCGGTGGCAAAGGCGGCCGCCATCGTCGCAAGGGAGACAAACGGGGTCCCGAGCCGCGCGAAAAACAAGCGCCTGTATTGCCAAAAGAAATTACGGTTTCCGGCCCGCTATCCGTTGGGGAGTTTGCCAAACTCTTGCGCCGTGAAGCTTCAGCCGTCATCAAGAAACTGATTTCGCTTGGCGTCATTGCCACGATCAACCAAGAGATCGATGTTGAGACGATGAGCGTCCTTGGGGAAGAATTTGATGTGGCCGTGAAGTATGTCGAAGAAGTGGATGAAAGCAACTTTGAAGAACTGGTGGAGGAAGATAAGCCGGAAGATCTGGTGGAGCGTCCCCCAGTGGTTACGATCATGGGTCACGTTGACCATGGGAAAACCACGTTGCTCGATAAAATTCGCCATACCAATGTCACTGCCGGAGAAGCGGGCGGGATCACCCAGCATATCGGCGCGTACCAAGTGGAAATCTCCGGTAAAAAGATCACCTTCCTCGATACCCCCGGTCACGCCGCCTTTACGACGATGCGGGCACGCGGGGCGCAAGTGACGGATATCACCATTTTGGTGGTCGCGGCGGATGACGGCGTCATGCCACAGACGATCGAGGCGATCAACCACGCCAAAGCGGCGGAAGTGCCGATCATCGTGGCTGTAAATAAGATAGATAAACCAGATTCCAATCCGGATCGTGTCAAACAACAATTGACGGAGTACGGTCTGGTGCCAGAAGAATGGGGTGGCGACACGATTTTCGTTCCGGTCTCCGCAATCCAGGGAACGGGCATCGATGAGCTGTTGGAGATGATTCTTCTGGTTGCGGAAGTGCAAGAGCTGAAGGCGAATCCAAACAAGCGCGCGCGCGGTGTGGTGATTGAAGCCGAATTGGATAAAGGGCGCGGGGCGGTTGCGACCGTATTGGTGCAGAACGGTACCTTGAAAGTGGGCGACGGCATCGTTGCCGGTAACTTCTTCGGGAAAATTCGTGCGATGGTGAACGATCGTGGACGCCGTGTGAAAGTGGCTCCGCCTTCTACTCCTGTTGAGATTTTGGGTTTGCCGGATGTGCCAAATGCCGGTGATCAGTTCATGGTGTTTGAAGATGAGAAGAAAGCACGGGCGATTGCCGATAAGCGCCTGCAAAAACAACGGGAAGAAGAACTGGGCGCGAACAGCCGCGTTTCCCTGGATGATCTGTTTAAGCAGATCCAACAAGGGGAAGTGAAAGATCTGAACGTCATCATCAAAGCAGACGTCCAAGGGACAGCTGAAGCGCTGCGTGGTTCCCTGGAGAAAATCGACGTGGAAGGCGCCCGGGTCAAGATCATCCATCAGGGGGTTGGTGCGATCACCGAATCGGATATCATTCTCGCTTCGGCCTCCAACGCAATCGTAATCGGCTTTAACGTACGCCCGGAGCCCAACGCCAGAGCGACGGCGGAACAAGAGAAAGTGGACATCCGTCTGCATCGCATCATCTACAAGGTGATGGAAGAAATCGAAGCGGCGATGAAGGGTCTCTTGGATCCGGAATATGAAGAGCGTGTGGTGGGTACCGCGGAAGTGCGCCAGATCTTTAAAGTGTCCAAAGTGGGCACCATTGCCGGATGTTATGTAACAGAAGGAAAAGTTGTGCGTGATGGCCACATCCGCTTAATCCGTGATGGAATCGTTATCCATGAAGGAAAGTTGGATACCCTGAAGCGTTTCAAAGATGACGCCAAAGAAGTGGCGCAAGGGTATGAATGTGGTCTGACGGTGCAAAACTACAATGACATTAAAGAAGGCGATGTCATCGAAGTTTATGTGATTGAAGAAGTGGAGCGAGCCTAACGTGCATATTGGATTGTTGGAAGTGGAGGGGCGCGTGTTCGCCTCTACTTCCTTAAAGGACAAGCGTCGCGTGATCCAAAGTGTGCAGGTGAAAATACGCAATAAGTTCAATTTGTCTGTAGCGGAAGTTGAGTTCCAAGATGACCGGCAGTTTACCGCCTTGGCCGTTGTTGGCGTGGGCAGTCATGCGAAGGTTGTGGAACAGGAGTTGCTACAAGCTCTGCGTCTCATAGAAAACGCGGAGGGATTGGAAGTGACTCATACCTCTATCACCTTTATGTGAATATGTGTGCAAGTAGGAGGGGTAGATCATGGCGCGCATTCGTGTTAGCCGTGTTGGTGAGCAAGTGAAGAAAGAACTGAGCCAGATTATCCAGCAGGAAATCAAAGATCCTCGCATCGGCTTTGTGACGGTGACGGCTGTGGACATGAGCGGTGACTTGCAGCTGGCTAAAGTCTTTATCAGTGTGTTGGGCAGTGCGGACCAAAAATCGCAAACCCTGGCCGGTTTAGAAAAAGCAAAAGGATACATGCGCTCAGAAATCGGTCGTCGCATCAAATTGCGCCATGTTCCAGATCTCGTCTTTGTTATGGATACTTCTTTAGACCGGGGAGAGCATATTTCCCGTTTGTTATCTGAAGTCAATCCACAGGAGAAAGAATAAGATGAACTGGATTCAGGCTTTTGAACAATGGATTAAAGAAGCAGATCAAGTGCTGGTTGTGTCTCATATCCATCCGGACGGGGACGCGATCAGCTCTACTCTTGCCATGGGAATGGTGTTAAAAGCCATGGGAAAACAGGTGACTATGGTGAATGAATCACCCATTCCAAAGAAATTCGCTTTTCTTCCAGGCATGGAGGAAGTCAAGCAGGCGCATGAAGTGACGGGAACGTTTAACCATGTTGTGGCCTTGGATTGTGCCGATCGCGCACGCATGGGAACCTGTTGCGAGCTGATCGCGCCCGTCGCCGCCCTTGTCAACATTGACCATCATGCCACCAATGACGGATACGGAACGATGAATGTCATCTTTCCGCAAGCGGCGGCAACGGTGGAGATTCTTTATGATTGGATTGACCAAAGCGATGTCGGTTGGGATGTGCCCTTGGCCACCTGCATTTATACGGGATTGTTGACCGACACCGGCGGATTTCGTTACTCCAACACTTCACCCAAAGTGTTGCGCCAAGCAGCCAAGCTGGTTGAACTGGGCATCCCTTCTCATCAAATCGCCGATCAAGTGCTTGAAACAGTGACATTGGAACAATTGAAATTGTTGCAAACGGCACTCGGCACGCTCAAGCAATCGGAGGATGGGTTAGTCGCTTGGATGAAACTGGATGAAACGGATTTGGCGAGGCTGAAGGCTTCCCATGATGATTTGGATGGGATCGTCAACTACGCCCGTAATATCTTGGGCGTGGATGTCGGGGTGTTGTTTAGAGAGACGGAGCCCCAAGGTGTCAAAGTCAGCTTGCGTTCGCGCGAGCGCGTCGATGTGGGACAAGTGGCCAAGCAGTTTGGTGGCGGAGGCCATTCCCGGGCGGCTGGCTGCACGATTCGAGGAACGATCGAAGAAGCGGAAGAGAGCGTATTGGCTGAGATCCGTTCGCAACTCAGGAGTGGAACCAGATGACATTGCATGGGATTATGCCGGTTTTCAAACCAAAAGGACGCACTTCCCACGACATGGTGGCGCTGATACGTCGTTTAGCCAAACAAAAACGGGTTGGACATACGGGCACGTTAGACCCTGAGGTGGAGGGTGTCTTGCCCATTTGCTTAGGCCAAGCGACTCGTGTGGTAGAGTATGTGCAGGAGTTGCCCAAGCGTTACCGCGGGTCGCTCATGCTTGGCATGGCCACGGATACGGAAGATCAAACCGGACAAGTGATAGAACGAGTCGAGGCGGTGCCTGAAATCACACGGGAAGAGGTTGAATCGATTATTCAGCGCTTTGTGGGTGAGATTGAACAGGTACCGCCCATGTATTCTGCGGTGAAAATGCAAGGCAAGCGATTGTATGAATTGGCTCGTGAAGGCAAAGTGGTGGAACGACCCAGCCGCAAAGTGACCATATATGAACTGACCCTGTTGGATCTGGAACCGGGGAGATATCCCGTGCTTCATTTTGATGTGCTCTGTTCCAAAGGGACTTACGTGCGGACCTTATGCGTGGACTTGGGCAAGGCGCTAGGATATCCCGCGCATATGACTTCCCTGGTTCGGATGCAAAGCGGCCCATTTCACCTGGAGGATTGTTATACCGTAGCGGAGTTGGAAACACTTGCGGCCAAAGAGGAGTGGCAAGGCGCGTTGACCGCGATCGATGGTGGGCTGGGCCATTTTCCCGCGGTCATCGTCAGTGAAGACGAAGGGAAAAAAGTGCTGGATGGAGTCGAGTTAGCTCTTGACGAAAGCGGAATAGAAGCGGGACAATTGTTTCGGGTATATGTGGAATCAGGTGGATTTTTAGCCTTATACCGCATGGACTCGGCTGGACGAGCCAAGCCGGAAAAAGTATTTCGGGATGTGGAACGCTGATGGAAATCATTCATGTGACTTACCCGTTTATTCCGCAGACACCTGATGCCGATTGGGTGTTGGCGATCGGTTATTTTGATGGAGTGCATCGGGGTCATCAAGCGGTGATTCAGGAAGCGATACAATTGGCGAAGGAGCTTGATGCCCGACCCGCAGTGATGACGTTTGACCCCCATCCGCGAGAAGTATTGGGGCAAGCCAAGATCACCCGTTATTTGACACCGCTCAACGAGAAGCTGGAGCAGTTTGCCAAGCTTGGTGTCGAACGGACGATTGTGATGAAGTTTGACCTGACCTTTGCCGCCCTTTCGAAAGAATCATTTATTGAGGAAGTGCTGCTTCCATTGGGGATCAAAGGGGTTGTGACCGGTTTTAATTTCACTTTTGGCCGGAAGGCGGCTGGCAAAGCGGCCGATTTGGCCACTCTGTCGCAGGGCCGTTTTGCCACCCGCGTGGTGAAGCGGATTGAGTTGGAAGAAGGGACGGTCAGCAGTACCCGACTGCGTCAAGCGTTGGCGGAAGGGGATTTGAAACTGGTTACGCGCATTTTGGGGCGACCTTATTCATTTGAAGGATTGGTTGTGGATGGCGATAAACGGGGACGGCAGATCGGCTTTCCGACTGCCAATCTGCAATTGACCGCCCCATATCTGATCCCGCGCCGCGGCGTCTATGTCGTGCATGTGACCTATGATCATGAGTCGGCTTACGGACTGATGAACATAGGGGTGCGTCCGACTTTCTCCGACCCCACGCTCCGGGAACAGTTGGAAGTGCATTTGCTCGACAAACATGTGGATTTGTATGGAAAGATTTTACGGGTGTCGTGTTTGTCTTTCGTTCGTGAAGAGAAAAAGTTCGCATCCGTTGACGACTTAATTGAACAGATTGGGCAGGACAAACGGCATGCTGAAGAATGGCTTGAAATCTATGTGAAGTAAGCGCCAGCTTCTTGCGCTTCCAATCGCCGTGTGCTATACTATTCCGGTGGCTACGATGTCACGGACACAACCCTAGCTCGGATGATCGAGGCCTCGACGATGGTCTGGGTTAAGGGGGATCAGAATAAGGAGGATACTCATCATGGCATTAACCAACGAAGTAAAAAAAGACATTATCAACCAGTTTAAAAAACATGAAGGCGATACGGGATCTCCAGAAGTGCAAATCGCGATTTTGACTCATCGCATCAACGAGCTGAACGCTCACTTGAAAGACCACAAGAAAGATCATCATTCTCGTCGCGGTCTTCTGAAAATGGTTGGTCAGCGCCGTAACCTGCTCAACTACCTGAAGAACAAAGACATCACCCGTTATCGCGAACTCATTGAAAAACTCGGTCTGCGTCGATAAGAACACAAGCGGGGCATTTTTGCCCCGCTTTTTATCTTACCTTCCTTTTAAAATATTGGGAGAAGGAACATACTGTACATATGAAGAAGTATGGAATGTTTGTGTGTGTTTTCTTGAGAGGGGGAAATACTTGTACCATGGAACCAGCACTATTTGAAACGGAGCTAGCAGGACGTAAACTTGTACTTGAAATCGGGAAATTCGCAGGGTTAGCTAATGGATCCGTCATGGTTCGTTATGGTGATACAGCCGTACTGGCGACGGTGGTCGCTTCCAAAGAACCGCGTGATACAGACTTCTTTCCACTGACTGTGAACTATGAAGAACGCTTATATGCCGTTGGAAAAATCCCTGGAGGCTTCATTAAGCGGGAAGGACGTCCGAGTGATAAAGCCATTTTGGCCAGCCGCTTGATCGACAGGCCGATTCGCCCGTTGTTTGATGAGGGATTTCGACATGAAGTGCAAGTGGTAACAACCGTGATGTCCGTCGATCAAGATTGCTCTTCGGAAATTGCGGCGCTTATCGGGGCATCCGCCGCCTTGTCCATCTCCGACATTCCATTCCGAGGACCCATCGGCGGTGTGATTGTCGGCCGGGTGGATGGTAAACTTGTCATCAATCCCACGGTCGAACAACAAGAACGGTCTGACCTGCATCTGGTTGTCGCCGGAACGAAGGACGGCATAAACATGGTGGAAGCGGGATCGGCACAGATTCCGGAAGAGACCATCTTAGAAGCGATTCTCCTCGGTCATGACGTGATCAAACAAATCGTCGCCTTCCAAGAGGGAATCGTAGCGCAAGTGGGCAAACCGAAAATGGAAGCCCAGTTGTATCAGGTAGATGAGCAAATTGACGGGCGGGTGCGGGCATTGGCGACCGAATCCCTGCTAGCGGCTGTGCAAGTGACGGAAAAGCAATCTCGGCAAGAAGCCATTGATGAAGCAAAAAAACAAGTGCTTGAGCAAATGGCAGAAGAGTTGGGCGAAGAGGCGTTTGCCGATAAAGAAAAAGAAATCAATATCGTTCTGGACAAGATCGTCAAAGAAGAAGTGCGTCGCTTGATCGTGGAAGAAGGGAAGCGTCCGGACGGTCGGAATCCGGAAGAGATCCGTCCGCTCACCAGTGAGATTGGCATATTGCCGCGTACGCATGGATCAGGTTTGTTCCGGCGTGGTCAAACCCAAGTTTTAAGCATTTGTACACTGGGCGCGCTTGGCGATGTGCAAATCTTGGACGGCTTGGATCTGGAAGAATCCAAGCGGTTTATGCACCATTACAACTTCCCTCCATACAGCGTGGGTGAAGCGAGACCGATTCGGGCACCGGGCCGTCGTGAAATTGGTCATGGAGCTTTGGGTGAGCGCGCATTGGAACAGGTGATTCCGTCTGAAGATGAATTCCCTTATACGATACGTCTTGTGTCCGAAGTGTTGGAGTCAAACGGTTCCACTTCGCAAGCCAGCATTTGCGCTTCCACCTTGGCCTTGATGCATGCGGGCGTGCCAATCAAGGCACCAGTAGCCGGTATCGCGATGGGCTTGGTGAAAGAAAACGACCAAGTGGTGGTATTGACCGATATTCAAGGCATGGAAGACCATTTGGGCGATATGGACTTTAAGGTTGCCGGAACTCGCCATGGGGTAACGGCGTTGCAAATGGATATCAAGATTTCCGGCATCGATCGTTCGATTCTGGAACGGGCGCTGGAACAGGCCAAAAAAGCGCGGATGATCCTGTTGGACAACATGGAAGCGACGATCAGCGAACCCAACAAAGAGTTGTCTCCATATGCGCCAAAAATCCTCACCATGCGCATTCATCCGGATAAGATCCGTGACGTCATTGGGCCAAGCGGTCGCGTGATCAACAAGATCATCGAAGAGACCGGTGTGAAAATCGATATTGAGCAAGACGGCCGCATTTACATCGCTTCCCCGGATGCAGGGCAAAATGAGCGGGCCAAGAAAATTATCGAAGACTTGGTTCGTGAAGTGGTTGTTGGCGAAACCTATCTGGGCACAGTGAAGCGGGTAGAGAAATACGGCGCCTTTGTTGAGTTGTTCCCAGGCAAAGAAGGGCTTGTTCACATTTCGCAACTCGATGTGAATCGTGTGGCCAAAGTGCAAGATGTGGTCAATGTTGGCGATTCCATCATGGTCAAAGTAACTGAAATCGATGATCAGGGCCGAATCAATCTCTCGCGTAAAGTGCTTCTTAAACAAGAAGATAAAAACGCTGAGAAAAAAGAAGGAAAGTAAAGCAAGAGAGGCAAAAAGAGTCAGAGCGATCTGCCTCTTTTTTTACGTTTGGGACACCGCCAGAATAGAGAGTTGTCTACCGGCATATGGTAGGAATAAAGGAGGTGGACACCTTGTTTTTTCCTGCACGAGTGACAGCCCTTATCCTTATTGTCCTGTTACTTTTTTTCATGGCGGATACCCCACTCATACAAGCTTATGTCGTCGCTGTAAAACAAGGGAAAGAAATCCCAGTTTTGTCTTATGTGGATGAAGAGGATTTGCTGCGCAAAAAAATAGAAGCGGAAGCGTCCAAGCATGCCATCCCGCCGATCGATGCGCGCGTCGATCGGGTGTGGAAGCTCGTGCCAGGGTTAAACGGAAGAGAAGTGGACATTGAGGCCACAATCAAACGGACGCGAAAACAGAAACGGAATCATCCCATTCAATGGGTCTACCGGCAAGTGAAGCCTGCGGTATCCATGGATGAGTTGGGGGCGCATCCTATTTACCGGGGTAATGAACAAAAACGGGCCGTCGCTTTAATGGTGAACGTGGCTTGGGGAACCGAGCACTTGCCGGGAATGTTGAAAATATTGCGGCAGGAGAAAGTAAAGGCGACGTTCTTCTTGGATGGCTCGTGGTTAAAAAAGAATCCGGACATGGCGCGAACCATTGCCAAAGAAGGACATGAGATCGGTAATCACGCTTATTCCCATCCCATGATGAGTCAGTTGAGCCAAGCGCGGATGAATGAAGAGATCGGCAAAACGAATCGCCTGATTGAAGAGATTCTCGGTGTAAAGAGTCGATGGTTTGGCCCCCCTGCGGGTGACTTTGACCAACGGGTGGTTTCCGTTGCCGCCGCTCATCATATGAAAACGGTATTGTGGACAGTGGATACGGTCGATTGGCGCAAGTCCGTCTCTCCCGCCATGATGGTGAATAAAGTGAAAACGGCGATGGGTCCCGGTCATTTGCTGTTAACCCATCCGACGGATCGCACGGTCAAGGCGTTGCCGCAAATTTTGCGCACGATGAAGGAGAAAGGGTACAGATGGGAGCCGGTAGGGCGTGTGCTCTCTTCTGAACGATTGGAGCCAATTGAGTGAGCTGGCGAGTTTTGATATAGTAGGGATATTGTTTTTATGAGAAGGAGGATCCTATGTGATCGTTAAACATACGCTTCCAAATGGTGTACGTATCGTTGCTGAAAAAATTCCCCATGTACGCTCGATCGCTTTTGGGATCTGGGTCGGAACGGGCTCTGAGCGTGAAACCTTGCAAGATAACGGCATTTCCCATTTTATTGAGCACATGATGTTCAAAGGCACGAAAAAGCGCTCCGCCCGCCAGTTGGCGGAAGCGTTCGATGAAATCGGCGGCCAAGTGAATGCATTTACGTCTAAAGAAATGACTTGTTACTATGCCAAAGTGTTGGACCAACATTTTACGACGGCATTAGATGTCCTATCGGATATGTTTTTTGAATCGGTGTTTGCTGAAGACGAGATTGAGAAAGAAAAAAAGGTGATTGTTGAAGAGATTCGCATGGTGGAAGATACACCGGATGACATGGTGCATGATTTGTTGTCTGAGGCGTCTCTCGGCCAGCACGCTTTGGGCTATTCCGTGCTGGGGAGCGTTGAAACGGTTGAGAGTTTTACGCGGCAAGACTTGATGCGGTACCGTGAGCGGAGTTATGCGCCCCAACATGTGGTCGTCGCGTTGGCGGGCAATCTGCCGGATGATTACCTTGAGCGGTTAGAAGAAGTGTTCGGTGCGTATCAAGGCGAGGCTGCAATCCGGACAAATGACGTTCCCGTCTTCACTCCGGGATTGAAACTGAAGCAAAAAGCGACGGAGCAAACCCACCTGTGCATTGGGTTGCCGGGGTTGGCAATCAAAGATTCACGGATTTATACATTGGTGTTATTAAATAATATCTTGGGTGGCAACATGAGCTCCCGCTTGTTCCAAGAAATTCGGGAAGAGCGTGGTTTGGCTTATTCCGTTTATTCTTATCATTCGGCCCATCGTGATGTGGGGATCTTTGCCATTTATGCCGGAACCAAACATGGCCAGGAAGAAGAAGTGGTCGACTGCATTCAACATACATTGACACAAGTGAAAGAAAAAGGGGTTGCCGATACGGAATTGGCGAAGGCAAAAGAGCAATTGAAAAGTAGCCTCATGCTTGGGCTGGAGAGCACAAACAATCGGATGAGCCGACTCGGAAGAAATGAACTGTTGTTAGGCAAGCATTATACATTGGATGAAATCGTGGAAAGCGTTGAGAACATCTCGTTGGATCATGTCAATGAGTTAGCTCGGGAAATCATTGATTCCCCCATGTCGCTTGCGCTCATCTCGCCGGATGCCAAAGTGCCCGGTAGCTTTAGGAGGAACTAAGTTGATCGATGTCAAACTAATTCAATTACCAGGAAACGAAGATCTGCCTCTTCCAGTAAAAATGTCCAGGGGTTCTAGCGGTTTTGATTTGCATGCTGCGATTCATGGAGAAGTGCATATCGAACCAGGAAAGTGGAAATTAATCAAAACGGGCATTGCGATTTCGATGCCGAACGGGCTTGAAGCGCAAGTGCGCCCACGTAGTGGTTTGGCTTTGAAGCATGGGATTACGGTGTTGAATACGCCTGGTACCATCGATGCCGATTACCGCGGGGAAATTGGAGTGATCGTGCTCAATTTGGGAGAAGAGGCATTTGTGGTCCGACGCGGAGAACGGATCGCCCAGCTGGTGTTCATGTCGGTTCCGCAAGTGGAGATTCAAGTGGTGGAACAATTGGATGATACCGCACGCGGATCAGGTGGATTTGGTCATACGGGCAGATAAGGAAGAGGGGATCTCGCATGACCGAAGTGTCGTTGCGACATCTGGAAAAAGAGGTTGAACGCCTGCGTTCAGAGCTGTACCAATCAGTGGCGGGTGAACCGTCACGACTTTCTGCAGATCATGTGCTTCCGCTTTCCAAACGACTGGACGTATTGATCGTTGAAATGCAAAAAGCCAAACAGATTTGTTGTCAATAACGGCATGTGTTGATGAGACCCGGGAATTTCCCGGGTTTATTTTGTTCCTGAGTCATATGTTCCATTGTCGGCCATACATTCAATAACAACAGCATATGAAAGGGGATGGATTATGCGTTGGAGTGAATTCGCCGTCAAAGAATGCGTCGATGTGGGCAGCGGGGAAAAACTGGGGAACTTTGCCGCAGCGGATATGGAGTTTAATCCGGCGACAGGAAAAATCGAAGGAATTCTCCTTGAAACGGCAAAAAGCACTTGGTTTAAGAAAAATGCTCGTTATCTTGCCTTATCTTGGCCAATGATTAAAAAAATCGGTCCGGAAATGGTCATTGTGGATACCCTTTCAGAAAAAAGGTAACCCAAATCCCATGTGTTACATATGATGCAAGCAAGGATTGAACGTTGGAATGTGCTCTTATTCAATCAATTATTCTTCCGGGGAAAGGGGTCATGAGCAAATGCTGACTAGCAAGCATGTAGTCTTCCTCGGTGGGGATGCAAGGCAGTTGGAAGTGATCAAAAGCTGCATTCAGATGAATGCCCGTGTCAGTCTCATCGGTTATGACAATCTGCAAAGCCCTTTAAGCGGGGCATCGCTTAAAGAGTTGACGACCGAAGTTTTAAGCAAAGCCGACGTTCTCGTTTTGCCGATTGTGGGGACGGATGAACAAGGGAATGTCAGCAGTGTGTTCACTTCCAAGACGCTCGTCCTGACAGAAGAGCATCTCGCCTCTCTGCCTAAGCATTGCATCGTATTCGTGGGGATTGCCAAACCCCATCTAAAAGAGTTGTGTGAACGGTACGAGATTGAACTGATCGAACTGATGGAGCGGGATGATGTGGCGATCTACAATTCCATTCCCACTGTGGAAGGTGCTTTGATGATGGCCATTCAAAACACAGACATCACGATACATGGCTCAGTCTGTCTGGTGTTGGGGATGGGAAGGTGCGGGTTGTCCCTCGCGCGAACCTTGCATGCGATCGGCGCCAAAGTGAAAGTGGGTGTGCGCGGTTCCGCCCATCAAGCACGCGCGTTTGAAATGGGACTCACGGCGTTTGACACAGCGGAACTCAACTTGCATGTGAAAGAAGCGGACCTGATCTTTAACACGATCCCCGCACCCGTCATCACTTCCAAGGTGCTTAGCCATTGCCCTCATGACGTGGTCATCATCGATTTGGCCTCCAAACCGGGCGGGGTCGATTATGCCTTCGCTGAAAAAAGGGGGATCAAAGCGATCCTGGCCCCCAGCTTGCCGGGCATTGTGGCGCCTAAGACGGCCGGGCAGATATTGGCTCGCACCATCACGCAACTGTTGAAACCTGCGGAACTACAGAAGGAGGGAGCCGTTTAATGAACTTCCAAGGGGTTACCATCGGATTTGGGTTGACGGGGTCCCATTGCACGCATGATGAAGTGTTGCCGCAAATGCAGCGTTTGGTGGATTTGGGAGCCAAGGTGATCCCCATCATTTCCCACACGGTGGCCACAGTGGATAGCCGGTTTGGGACAGCGGAAGACTGGAAGCGGAGAATCGAGGAAATAACTGGAATGGCGCCGCTCATGACGGTTCCGGAAGTGGAACCCTTTGGCCCCAAACAAACCTTGGATTGCATGTTAATCGCCCCATGCACGGGCAACACGTTATCCCGTTTGGCCAATGCCATGACGGACGGCCCGATTTTGATGGCGGCGAAAGCGCAAATGCGCAACCACCGGCCAGTGGTACTTGCCATTTCCACTAATGACGCGTTAGGATTAAATGCGATGAACCTGGCGCGCCTTTTATCAGCCAAGGATATTTATTTTGTTCCTTTCGGGCAAGACGCACCGGTAAAAAAGCCCAAATCCATGGTCGCTCGCATGGAATTGATCCCAGAAGCATGCCTTTCTGCCATAGAAGGAAAACAACTCCAACCATTAATAGTTGAAAAATATCGTGATTTAGCTAAATAATATAGTATGCTTTAAGAAGCTAAAGATGTCCCCCAAGCGGAGAGGGATGTGGGGGACATCTTTGACAAAGAAAAGCGTGCAGCTTGGGAGGGAATATAAAACCATGACAATTCAAGGATATACAGTAGCGGTTGTAGGGGCAACAGGTGCTGTAGGACAACAGATGCTAAAATACCTGGAAGAACGGAAGTTTCCAGTGAAAGAATTAAGACCGCTCGCTTCCAAGCGTTCTGCGGGAGGCACGATTTCTTTCAACGGGCAAGAGGTCACGATTCAGGAAGCGACACCGGAAGCTTTTGAGGGTGTGGAGATTGCCCTTTTCAGCGCGGGCGGCAATGTGAGCAAAGCCTTGGCTCCAGAAGCCGTAAAACGGGGTGCGGTGGTGATCGACAATACGAGCGCTTATCGAATGGATCCCAATGTGCCTCTGATCGTGCCCGAGGTGAATGCGGATAAGATCAGGGAACATCAAGGAATTATCGCCAATCCAAACTGCTCAACGATCCAAATGGTTGTCGCATTGAAACCTCTGTTGGACCGTTATGGCATTGAGCGCATTATCGTATCAACCTACCAAGCGGTATCCGGTGCCGGATGGCAAGCAGTCACTGAGCTGGAAGAGCAAAGTAAAGCCGCTTTGAAAGGCGAAGAAGTGACCCCTTCCGTTTTGCCGGTGGGCAAATTGGATAAACATTATCAAATCGCCTTTAATGTGATTCCCCAAATTGATGTGGGGCTGGAGAATGGATTTACTTTTGAAGAGATGAAAATGGTCAATGAAACGAAAAAAATCTTTGGCAACGACGAGATTGGCGTAACGGCCACATGTGTGCGCGTTCCGGTTATGCGTGGCCATAGCGAATCTGTGTATGTTGAGTTAAAATCAGATTTTGAGCTGGAAGAAGTTCGTCAGTTGTTGAGTGATGCTCCTGGCGTGGTTGTGCAAGACGATATTCAAGAGCAAGTGTATCCGATGCCGCTTCAGGCGACGGACCGCACGGAAACCTTTGTCGGCCGTCTGCGTCGTGATCTGACTCATCCACGCGGGCTCAACATGTGGGTGGTTTCCGATAACCTTCTAAAAGGAGCAGCGACCAACGCGATCCAGATCGCCGAAGCGCTCATCGCATCAAGATAGACGAAGAGAAGGGATATGTCATGGGGATTTTAGTGCAAAAGTTCGGCGGAACCTCCGTTGCCACATCTGAGCAACGGAACCGGGTTCTCCACCATATCAGAAAAGCGTTGGCAGAAGAGTACCGATTGGTTGTCGTCGTATCGGCAATGGGCAGAAAAGGGGAGCCCTATGCGACTGATACGCTGTTAAGTTTGCCAAAACAGTATGGCGACCAGATTACGCCGCGAGAAAAAGACTTGTTGATGAGTTGTGGTGAAATCATTTCCGCCACCACGATTTCGAGCATGCTGACCAAGCACGAAATCAAAAATGTTGTGCTTACCGGTGGACAAGCGGGAATCATTACAAATGATCATCATACCAATGCCCAGATCCTTACCGTTAACCCCAAGCGAATCTTACGGGAACTAGACGAGAATCAGGTCGTCGTCGTGGCCGGTTTCCAAGGGCAGACCACCGATGGCGAGATTACCACCCTCGGCCGCGGAGGAAGCGATACGACCGCGACGGCATTAGGTGTGGCCCTGCGCGCGGATTACGTTGACATCTTCACCGATGTGGAGGGGATCATGACAGCGGACCCACGCATTGTGGATGATGCTTCCTATTTGGAGAAGGTCACATATACGGAAATGTGCAATCTGGCTTTCCAGGGGGCCAAGGTGATTCATCCGCGTGCGGTGGAGATCGCGATGCAGACCAACACCCCGATTCGGGTAAGATCCACGATGTCGGACCATCCAGGGACATTGGTGACCAATTGGACGGAAACGGATCGTCTTGCCGGGGAAGTTCGCGACTTGACGATTATTGGGATCACCCAAATGGACAATGTCACCCAAATTAAAATTCGTTTGGAACAAGGTCAATACGACTCACAGCTGAAAGTGTTTAAAGCGATGGCGGACCATGGGATCAGCGTGGACTTCATCAGTGTCAACCCAAGCGAAATCGCTTATACCGTGTATGATGACCTGGCGGAACGAGCGGCAGAGTTGCTGCGCGGCCTGGGCCTCAAACCGGAGCTGACTGGCGGATGCGCCAAAGTATCCGTTGTCGGAGCGGGAATTGCGGGTGTACCAGGGGTGATGGCGAAGATTTCCGAAGCTCTTACGGAAGACGATATCCAAATTCTTCAGTCGGCGGACTCCCACACGACGATTTGGGTATTGGTCCGCGGGGATGACATGGCGAAAGCCGTACGCGCCCTTCATAGAAAATTCGACTTACATCGCATACACTTTTCTTAAATGAATGGAGGAATACCATCATGCTGTTCGGTCGGTTGATTACGGCGATGTTCACGCCGTTTACCCAAGAGAATCGCATTGATTGGGGTAAATTGGAAGAATGCATTGAGCGCTTGATTGAAACAGGCAGCGATGCCATTGTTGTGGCGGGAACCACAGCGGAGTCCCCCACATTATCCCATGAAGAGAAAGTGGAGTTGTTCCGCTTTGCCAAGCTTAAAGCGGGCAACCGTGCCAAAATCATCGCGGGCACGGGCAGCAACCACACGGAGCAAACGATCCTGTTGACGAAAGAGGCGGAGGACATCGGGGTGGACGGCGTGATGTTGGTGGCCCCTTATTACAATAAGCCGTCGCAAGAAGGATTGTTTCAACACTTTAAAACGGTGGTGGGCGCCACCCGACTGCCGGTCATGCTTTACAATGTGCCAGGCCGCACCAGTGTGAACATGACAGCGGATACCATGGCCCGGCTGGCTCAATTGGAAAATGTGGTGGCCATCAAAGAGGCGAGCGGAGACCTGAATCAGATTTCCCAATTGGTGAAGCAGATTCCGAGCGATGTGGAGGTCTATAGCGGAGATGACAGCTTAACCTTGCCGATTCTCGCGGTGGGGGGCGTCGGGGTCGTCAGTGTGGCGAGCCACTTGGTCGGGCGTGAGATCAAGGAGATGATCAACGCCTTCTATGAGGGGGATCATGTTAGAGCGCTCTCCCTCCATCAGAAGTTGCTCCCTGTTTTTAATGGACTCTTTATGACATCAAGCCCAGTGCCGCTTAAATACGCCATGTCCTTAAATGGCTGGTGCGAGCCGCGCGTTCGCCTGCCTTTGGTGGAGATGAATGAGCAAGAAAAAGCGCAAGCGGAGAACTGGCTAAAAGTGCTGAAAATGAAATAAGCCAAAGATCAAAGGCTGATCTCCTGTGGGATCAGCCTTTTTCGTCGCTTTTTTGTCCGCGATGATGTGGGGATGACGACCAATCGGGCAGATGGATGGATCGATACCTTAGCGCGGATACGCCAACCATTCCAATATTCCGACAAAAGAATTTGTTGCATACTCATTTTTTGATCGTATATAATGAGAACAAGTGAGAATTGTGCGGTTTACGGGTGACGACAACTGAATATAGGAGGTTACTTTGTTGACAAAAAACCAACGAGGCAAATTACACATTTTTGCGCTCGGTGGGTTGGACGAAATCGGAAAAAACATGTATGTGGTGCAGTATGAGAATGACATCGTGGTGATCGATGCGGGTTTGATGTTTCCAGAAGAAGATATGTTGGGAATCGACATCGTCATTCCAGACATCACATACCTGGTTGAGAATAAGGAAAAAGTTCGTGGGATCATCTTAACACATGGTCATGAAGACCATATCGGGGGGCTTCCATACATTCTGCGTCAATTGAATGTTCCCATCTATGCGACGAAGCTGACGATGGGACTGGTTGAGCATAAATTGCGGGAAGCGCACATCTTAAACGACACCAAGCGTTACATCATTAACAACCAATCGGAAATCAAGCTGGGTTCTACCTTGAAAGCGACCTTTTTTAACACAAATCACAGTATTCCTGATTCTGTGGGTGTCTGCATCGATACGCCAGAAGGTGCGGTTGTTCATACAGGGGACTTTAAGTTTGACATGACCCCGGTTAATGAACAGTTAGCTGACATGCATAAAATGGCGGAAATTGGTAAAAAAGGTGTTTTGTGTCTCTTGTCCGATAGTACAAACGCTGAACGGGCTGGATTTACAGGATCTGAGCGTACAGTAGGAGAAGGGATTAATGAAGTTTTCCGGAAGGCGAAGCAACGGGTCATCGTAGCGACGTTCGCATCCAATATTCACCGCATTCAACAAGTAGTGGATGCTTGTCATCTTTATGGAAGAAAGCTTGCTGTCGTGGGTCGAAGCATGGTGAATGTGGTGAATATCGCTTCAGATTTGGGTTATTTACATATCCCATCTGACCTGATCATCGATCCGGATGAGATCAACCGATTACCGGCGAACCGGGTGGCCGTGATCTCAACAGGAAGCCAAGGGGAATCCATGTCCGCATTGACTCGGATGGCCAATGCTTCTCACCGCAAGATAGAAATCTTGCCAGGAGATACGGTGATTATCGCGGCCACACCGATCCCTGGCAACGAAAAGTTGATCGGACGCACAGTAGACCAGTTATTCCGAATCGGCGCAGATGTCGTCTATAGTACCACTTCCCACGTGCATGTCTCCGGACACGGTTCTCAAGAAGATCTCAAATTGATGCTGAGCTTGATCAAACCCAAATACTTTATTCCGATTCACGGTGAGTACCGCATGTTGCGTGCTCACGCCCAACTTGCCGAATCTGTAGGCGTTCGTCCTGAAAATATCTTTATCTGCGACAATGGAGATACAGTCGAAATCTCCGGCGGCAAAGCAAGATACGGTCCAAAAATTACAACAGGCAAAGTTCTCATCGACGGTTTAGGAGTCGGCGATGTTGGAAATATTGTACTTAGAGACCGCAAACTCTTATCACAAGATGGTATCTTAGTCGTTGTTGTCACCCTCAGCAAGGCAAACGGAGCCATCCTTTCCGGTCCGGATATCATTTCCCGTGGCTTCGTTTATGTTCGAGAGTCCGAACAGCTCTTGGACGAAGCAAATCGCATTGTAAGCTTAACCATGGAAAAATGCATGAAAGACCAAGTAAGCGAGTGGGCATCCCTCAAAACAAGCATTCGCGATGCGCTAAGCAAATTCTTATTTGAGCGGACACGCCGTCGCCCCATGATCCTTCCAATCATCATGGAAGTATAGTCAGAACGTAACCGCACATAAAGTCACAACCCCTGAGACGTCAGGGGTTGTGACTTTTCAATTTAATCTGTGAAAATCATAGAGAGAAAGCATTTTTACCATAAGTTCGAATAAAAGGAGATGTTTGCGATTGCTAGTGAAAATTAACCGTAGCAAGTTTGATGAATTGGACGACTTTTCTCTCGGCTCGGCGTGTTTCGATCCAATGATTCAAACGTATAAGGAAACACGTATGTTTGGTGGGGACGTCATTCAGTTTTACCATGACTTGACGGTCGGACAACAAGCATTATTCATGTTTCGAATATACTATGATCATGTCCATAAATCTCTGGAAGACCTCTACTGGTGGAGTGCCTATTTTATGGCCCAAGGAAGATGGGCAGCCTTGAAAAAAGGACTTATTCATTTAGAGGATCAAGACGCATTGAAGCTCTTTGAAGATATAGATGCGTTTCTCTCAAAAAGAAATCATCCAAGAGGCTTAGAAAACTTCGATGTTTCCTCTCGTGATCTTGAAAGTGATCCGGAACTGTTTTCAACCTTTAAAACTTTCTACGAACGGTATCAAGAAAATACCCCGAAAACTATAGAACGGATCGGGATCTACATTCGTAGCCATTCCAGTGAATTCATAGAAATAATAAATTGATAATTTGAAATCGTTAGAAGAGGGCGGCGTATACCGCGATAATCTGGAGTCACAAGACAAAAGCCCATTGGATGCAACCATTTTTGTTTCCCTTCCGTCTTATACGCCATTCAACGATTGATGGCCGCAAATATCATCAGAAACGGCAAGAGTATGATCGTCGGCGTGATGCGTATATGAAAAAAACTTGGCTGGAAAGTGATGCGCTTTGATTATATGGATGTAATCAAGGCCGCGGCGAAGAAAAGCAAATTTGATGATGAAATTCAAACGGCGTTAAACGGACCTCCCTGGCAGATTTGGGGCCAGGTTGGATCGTCAACGCTGTTTATTCTCTCCTTTTTTAAGAAAATATGTAGAAGACAACGATATTGATCCATACCTTAAAAATTGTTGAAGTCATACACCGTCCAGTTATGATGAGATAAAGTTTGGGGAACGAATATCAACAAACTGGATCTATGGGACAAAAAAGGCATTTCAAGTTATGGGACGGCTTCGCTGGACCGATTACAGAAGCCTTATCATATCCAAAAGCTATTAAATAAAAAAGAGGGCACATAAGCACCCCCCATGGTTGCGTGAACAGCCTCTTAACAAGGCTATTTATATTGTAGGCCATATTAAGGGAATACGCGATATGGAATCATTACCAGATAAAAAGAATTTGCTGCAACGGGGCGGGATAGAACAAGCTCAAACGATGCAACAAGCGAAAGCGAATGATTGTAAGATCATACTTTATCAATAGGGCCAAGGATAATCCATAATAAATATTTAAAAATAATTTCATTTAGAAAGTTTATTAATGGATCGGTGGGGAAAATCATATATCTTCACTTCAAGGAGGCGAGAGAAATGGTTTTGGAATTATTAAGAAAGGAACTCCTCAGTTGGGATGGCGTCACCGAACATCCTCACAGATTTGGAGGCGTTGAATTCCGCTTTAAGAAGAAAGAGTTGGGCCATGTACATGGAGAGCAATTGGCTGATTTTCCTTTCCCAAAATCAATCAGGGATCAAATTATTGAAGAAGGATTGGCAGAGCCGCATCATGTCTTACCCAACTCGGGTTGGGTGAGTTATTGGATAAAAGGGCCACAAGACGTTCCGAATCTATGTAAGTTATTTAAAATGCAATATGACAGGATGAATGGAAAATCAGATAATAAATGATGAATCGTTTCTCACGTGAGCATCCATGGTGTGTGCGAATCGGCTGATAATGTGGATGCAAGCATAGTTTTTCGGGACTTGGATCGGGAATGAAAGTGAATGGAATGGACAGCTTAATGAAAAAGAATGATTGACATGAAACCGAATGGTTTCATATAATAAAAAACGAAACCAAATGGTTACGTGTTAACTTGGGATGGAGGCATGAAAAAAATGAAAGGAAATAAGCAAGGGACGCTACCGGATATCCGTCACACAACCATATTTAACGCACCGATTCAAAAAGTTTGGGAGGCTGTTTCCACTTCAGAAGGCATCGCCGCATGGTTTATGCCAAATGATTTTCAGCCCAAACTGGAGCATGAATTCACTTTGCACTCACCTTACGGCCCCTCGCGTTGCAAAGTGACGGAACTGGATCCCCCTCACCGCCTTGCCTTTGCCTGGGGCGAAGAGGGATGGCTGGTTACATTCGAATTAAAGGAACTGGAAGACAAAACGCAGTTCACGCTCATTCATTCCGGTTGGGGTGAACCGGAAGAAATCATTGCGGGTACGGGAGAAAAACATTCGGTGGTTCGCAACAAAATGGACCATGGCTGGGAAGCGGCGGTTATACCGAGACTCGGCAAATATGTGGGGGCTTAAACATGGGGGCAGCCTTGCAAAAGCATGACGTCTTTCAGGCAATCGCCGATCCCACCCGCCGTAAGCTGCTAAGACTGCTTGCCGATAAGGAGATGCCCGTTACCGTAATAAGCAGGCACTTTCCCATGAGCCGCACGGCCGTTTCCAAACATCTGCGCATTCTGTCGGAGGCTGGACTTGTCAGGGAGCAGAAAGTGGGGCGGGAGAAGCGGTACAGGCTCCAACCTGAGCCGCTGCTCGAACTGAAGCAGTGGCTATCCTTTTACGAACGGTTCTGGGACAACAAGATCGCTATGCTTAAAAATTTCGTGGAGAATGAGGAGATAAACGCTCTCAGTCTCGTGGTGCCGGAACGCGACGAGCGGAAATCGACGGAATAGTGGTCACTGAAGGCGATGAGTTTGATAAGCCCACGCGGAAAAACCAGGTGGCACCATCTGGGCATGTTGATAAACCTAGCTCTGTGCAATGGTACAGCAGCTAGGTTTTTACATGAGGATTTTGTATTGAATGCTTTTCCACCTGTCTGCTTCAAATGGGTTATTTATGTTGGGATTCTTAATCATACTATTTTGATATAAAATGATAGCACCATTTCACAGAACATGGGATGAAGATGAGCTTCCCCCGGTTGTTTGTTTGCGGCCCATATGTAAAACTGGCCGACTCGCCAGGTAAAAGGGCGAAGTCGGCAACTCGGCTACCTTGCCATTAAGATAGGTGGTGGAGCTGATTAATGTTTCTCAGCCCTGTTGATATTTCTCAATGCCCGACCTAAATTCTTAAGCGCATCAGCGATGTTGTTTTCTGCGTTTTCAAATTTGCGGTCTTCCAAATCCCGAATGGCTCTTTGTAGTTCCCTGATGGCATCCTCCAGATTTCTAATGGCGCGGCGTCTAGGAGACAAACGTTTAGACATGATAGAAACCCTCCTTTTTTGGTTTGATTCAGTTGGTACACGATAATATATGGATTTCATCTATAAGGTGACTGTACGCTTGCCTCATATTCTTTAATTGTGTGAATGTTATAGAAGAAGGGGGGAACCGGTGTGAGTCAAGTGAAGAAGCCGGGCGGGAGGCTGTGGCTTTCATCGTAGGTGGGTCAGCTGCTATGAAAGTTAGTTACAATGAATATCAAAATCATATCGAATAAACAGCATTCAATAAATTTTCTTTCTTATATATGTGAATTTCATATAAAATAATGCTTATTACATAATTGAGAGGTGGAGTTGCTGTGATATATGTCCTACTCATTCTGCTCGTTTTCACTCCTCTTGGGCTATCGCGACTCATTCGTAAATTTGGCTTGATTCAGATCGCGGGTGGTGACGGGATGCCCCAGCTTACAAAAGGGAAGACCTACTTGTTGTGGAAGGGTTCCGCTTTGCCAAAGCGGGGGCAGATTATTTTGTTCGATGATCAGGAAAGCGAATATACTTGGTTTCGGCGCGTGATCGCTCTTCCCGGCGAAGAAGTGGCGATACGTGATAGCCGGGTCTATGTGAACGGGAAGCGTTTGGATGAACCCTATCTGGTTCAGGATCAAGAGGAGATTGTGGATGAAGAACCGGTTCGCATTCCGCCGGGACATGTGTTTGTCCTTAGCGATAATCGTGTCAATGGATATGATAGCCGCAAATTGGGTCCGATCCCGGTGGAGAAAATCATCGGAAAACTATTGTTTGTCAAGTGAGTCGAGCCTTCCCCTTTGTAGGGGGGGCCGCTTGCTTTCATGGCGAGAGGGATTTGCAGATGGCAGACGAAATTTTATTTAAAATATTTAAAAAATGGCGAATTGGCCTATGGCTGTGTTTTGGAGCGAATTCCACACCTGATCCTAATCCCCTCCGGGCTGAAAAGCAGGATTCATGCGGAAAACAGCTAACTTCATTAAAATGAACCATAGAGAAAGGAAGGCAAACCATGGTGATCGAGTTAAGTCATGTATCGTGGAAGCGGGAAGAACAATGGATTTTGCAAGATGTGTCTTGGCGGGTTAAAGCGGGGGAGCATTGGTGTCTGGTGGGGCTGAATGGATCGGGGAAAACGACGCTGTTGCGGCTGGTCAATGGGTACATTTGGCCGACGTCGGGAAGTGTTCGGGTGTTGGGCAGACTTTTTGGTGAGACAGATGTGCGCGCGTTGCGCAAGGAGATTGGCTGGGTCAGTTCATCATTGCTGCAACAGCTGCATGGGCATGAAACGGCTGAGCGGATTGTGCTCAGCGGCAAATATGCTTCGATTGGCCTGTATGATCAGCCGACACCGGCGGAGTGGGAGAAAGCGAGATCTTTGCTGGAGATGTTCGGCTGTGGAAATCTGATTCAACGGAAATACGATACGCTTTCGCAAGGTGAGCGCCAGAGAGTGTTGATTGCCCGCGCGTTAATGGCTGATCCTGCATTATTAATATTGGATGAGCCCTGTGTCGGCTTGGATTTGCTTGCAAGGGAGCAAGTGCTGCGGATGATTGAGGGGATCGCCACCCAACCTGATGCGCCCACATTGATTTATGTCACTCATTATATAGAAGAAGTGATGCCCTGTTTTTCTAAGACGTTGCTCTTAAAACAAGGGTGCGTGCACACACAAGGTCAGACATCCGAGGTATTGACCTCCTCCGGGCTCAGCCGTTTCTTCGGCGTGCCGCTGGAAGTGAGCAGACGCCAAGGACGCTACTGGCTTGATCACATGTCACTGGAACCGTTCGCGACCGGCAATGGCATGGGTGAGAAGCGATAATTGTTTCTGCTAAAGGATAAAGTGGGGCCTGCTTTATTGAAAAGGGACGTTTCTGACAAGCGGAGGGAAGCCATTTAAGATCGAAGGAATGCCGGAAGCTTTTGCGCAACATATCACGCCGGGAAAATTTCAAGTAATATGAAAGGTATCTGGACTACTGGATGATTTTGTTTAGTAGTCTTTTCTTAAGAAGGTGAAGTCACACCCATAAGAGGGGGAACTGTGGATGAAGAAGCCGCCAGCTCTGAAACCGGGGGACACGATCGGGGTCATTGCCCCCGCCAGTCCCATGCCTGAACAAGAGCGGGAAAGGGCCTTGCAAATGTTTCGGCAATTTGGATATCGGATGAAAGTGGGGCCATCCGTCTATGAAGACAAGGGATATCTGTCGGGAACGGATGAAGTGAGGGCACGTGATGTGAATGACATGTTTGCCGATCCGGAGGTGCGGGCGATTATTTGCATGCGGGGAGGCTACGGCTCGCCACGCATATTGGATCGGATCGATTTTGCGCTGATCAGGCATCATCCCAAGATTTTTGTGGGATATAGCGATATAACGGCATTGCACTTGGCGATACAGAAACAGGCGGGACTGGTTACATTTCATGGTCCGATGGTGGGAGAATTGGCCCGTGTGACAGAGGAAGAAGAGTACGCTTGGTCCATGCTGTTCCGTCATCTGACCGATCCCACCCCGCTCGGGTTTTATCCGGATGCTGAGGAGATGTTTCGTTATCCGCTCACGCCGGGGACGGCGACGGGTACACTCATCGGGGGGAATCTTTGTCTCCTTGTGTTTTCGTTAGGGACGCCATATGAACTTGATACGACCGGCAAGATTTTGTTTGTCGAAGAGATAGGGGAAGAACCTTATCGCATTGATCGGATGTTGACCCAGTTGCGGTTAGCGGGGAAATTGGAGCGGGCTGAGGGGATTGTCTTTACCGACTTCCACGATTGTGAACCGGCCAATCCGGACAGAAGCTTAACACTGCGCGAAGTATTGGAAGGAGTCATCCAGCCGCTGGGCATCCCGGCATACTTTGGCTTTAAAGCGGGACATACCAAACCGAATTTGACCTTGCCGCAAGGGATTCGCGTAAGGATGAATGCAAATCAGGGGACGTTGGAATTGTTGGAAGGCAGTGTTGTGTGAAAAGAACGCACATATGAAGCCCACCCGACTGATATGACCAGTCAGACGGGTGGGGCTTTTGCGTGGATCAGGATGTGAATTGCTCGTGTTCTGTTGAATCCTTCAAGGCGGTGGTGGAGGAGGTGCCACCAGTGATGACGAGTGAGACTTGGTCGAAGTAACCCGTGCCCACTTCGCGTTGGTGACGGGTTGCGGTGTAACCTGCCGGTTCAAGGGCGAACTCGTCTTGCTGAAGCTTGGAATAAGCGGTCATCCCTTCGGCAGCGTACTCTTTGGCTAACCGGAACATACCGTAATTGAGTGAATGGAAGCCGGCCAGCGTAATGAATTGAAACTTGTAACCCATCTTGCCGAGTTCATCTTGGAACTGGGCGATCGTGCGGTCATCCAATTTCTTTTTCCAGTTGAAGGAGGGGGAGCAGTTGTACGCAAGCAATTTACCGGGGTATTGCGCGTGAATCGCTTCGGCAAAGCGGCGCGCTTCATCAAGATTGGGTTCTGACGTTTCGCACCAGATGAGGTCGGCATAAGGCGCGTAGGCCAGACCGCGGGCGATGGCAGTATCCAACCCGTTGTTGATCCGGTAAAAGCCTTCGGGAGTCCGCTCACCTGTAAGGAAAGGCTGATCCGCGGGATCGATGTCACTGGTTATCAATTGGGCGGCATTGGCATCGGTGCGGGCGATAAGGATCGTCGGCACCCCCATGACGTCAGCGGCGAGACGGGCAGAGATGAGATTGCGGACCGCGTGCGATGTTGGAATCAGCACTTTGCCACCCAAATGACCGCATTTCTTTTCCGAAGCCAGTTGGTCTTCAAAATGAACGCCGGAGGCCCCCGCTTCGATCATGCCCTTCATCAATTCAAATACGTTAAGCGGACCACCGAAACCCGCTTCCGCATCGGCAACGATCGGTACAAACCAATCCCGTTCCGCTTTGCCTTCGGCCCATTCGATCTGGTCAGCCCGTTGCAATGCTTGATTGATCCGTTTGACCACATGCGGGACACTGTTGGCCGGGTATAAGCTTTGATCGGGGTACATCTGGCCAGCCAGGTTGGCGTCAGCGGCCACTTGCCAACCGCTTAAGTAGATGGCTTTTAAGCCGGCTTTCACTTGTTGCATCGCTTGGTTGCCAGTGAGCGCGCCCAAGGCTTTGATATGAGGCTCCGTATGCAACAATTCCCACAACCGCTTCGCTCCGCGCGATGCGAGCGTATATTCAATCATGAGCGATCCGCGCAGTTTAAGCACATCCGCTGCGGAATAAGGGCGCTTGATTCCTTGCCAACGGGGGTTTGTGTTCCAATCTTGTTCCAAAGCGGCAATTTCATGTTGTTTAATCATGTTTGTCATCCTTTCGGAGGTTGTTTTAATCTAACAGCGCATAGCCAGGCAGGGTGAGAAACTCAACAAATTCATCACTTAACACCAATTCGGAAAAGAGGGGAATCGCCACATCCAAGCGGTGGGATGATCCCAGCTTTTGGTGTAGACGAGCCGCTTCTTCTTGAAGTAGTTGTTGGTATAACTCCTTGGTAATGGGACGGCCATCTTCCAATTGGGCCTCTGGATGACGTAACCATTGCCAGACTTGCGCACGAGAGATCTCAGCAGTGGCTGCATCCTCCATCAGGTTATCAATGGCAACGGCTCCGGAACCATTTAACCAGGCGGCCATATAGTGGATGCCGACGCGGATGTTGGTACGTAATCCGTCCTCTGTGATCGGACCCGTTGGGACGCGCAATAAATCGGCTTGGGTGATAGTCACTTCCTCTAATGGTCGGTCAATTTGGTTTGCTTGTGGCATCAGTCGGTCAAATACATCACGGGCAATCTGGACCAGACCGGGATGAGCCACCCAAGTGCCATCATGGCCTGCTTTGGCTTCTCTTTCCTTATCTGCCTGAACCAAGGCGAATGCCCGTTCAGTGGCTTCGGGGTTTTGCCTGCTCGGAATATGGGCGGCCATTCCCCCGATGCAGGGCGCCTTGCGTTTATGGCATGTTTGAATCGCCAACTGGGTGTAGGCTTTCATGAATGGTGTCGTCATCGTGACGAGCGAACGGTCAGGCAACAGAATCGCACGATGGTTTTGCAAGTGTTTCATGTAACTGAAGATGTAATCCCAGCGACCGCAGTTTAACCCGGCCGAGTGATCCTTTAACTCATATAAAATCTCTTCCATCTCAAAGGCGGCCAAAATCGTTTCGATCAATACCGTCGCTTTGATTGTGCCAGGTTTCAAGCCTTTAACTTCTTGGGCATATAGGAATACCTCATTCCATAGGCGCGCTTCTAGATGGCTTTCCAGTTTGGGAAGGTAAAAGTAGGGACCCGTGCCTTGGGCCACCAAAGCCTTCGCGTTATGGTAGAAATACAGCCCGAAGTCAAACAGGCTGGCGGGAACGGGTTTTCCGTCGACCAATATGTGTTTTTCATCCAGATGCCAACCGCGGGGCCGGACATGGAGAACGGCGGGATCCGATTTGACTTTGTACCACTTTCCTTGTGGGCTCATATAGGTGAGCGTCCCGCGGATCGCGTCTCGGAGATTGATTTGCCCTTGAATGGTATTGTGCCAAGTAGGTGAGTTGGCATCTTCAAAGTCAGCCATAAATCCCTGGGCACCGGAGTTGAGCGCATTGATAACCATTTTGCGGTCACCGGCCGGCCCGGTTATTTCCACCCGTCGATCCAGCAAATCTTGGGGCAGGGGTGCGATCGACCAGTCCCCTTCCCGGATGGACTGTGTATCAGACAAGAAATTGGGGAGTTCTTTGGCCAGCTTTACCAATCGCTCTTTTCTGTTATGCAACAGTTGTTCGCGATGGTGGCGAAAGCGCCGTGTGAGATCAGCGATAAATTGCAGGGCTGGAACGGTGAGTACTTCTGCATAAGCATCCGTGATGGGACCCTTGATTTCCACGTTGGGCGGGCATGAGATATTTCGCAACAAACGGCATCTCCTCCTTTATTTGAATATGTTATATAACAGATTTCCTTTTCGCTTTCTATACTAACACAGCTTCTGTTATAGTACAATTACTATTTTTCTGAATATATATTTTTTCATTTAATTAAGAAATGATTTATCGGCGATGACTTATGGAAGTGTTCGCAAGGGTTGAAGCCGGCGGTCAGTCCATCCGCGGTCTGGCTGCCCGCGACGGGGTCCCTGAAAAAAGGGGATTTTTGTTTGGAGTTCCCGTCACTGCCTCAAGCGGTTTTTGTTCATCTGATTCTGAATTTCACCGCAGATTCATCCCAATGTTGTACAATATCATTTACAACATTTGCAGTGAAAACGTTTTCCGAACAGAAGAGAATCTCACTATAATGAAGGCAAGAGGGGATATTCGATGCAACTGGATGAGAGAAGCTTGAGTTTGCTGAAAGAAATCATTTCCCAACCGCATAGCACGATGAGGCAATTGGAACAACGACTCCTCCTGTCGCGCAGGCAAATCAATTACGACCTGGAGAAAATCAACGCGTGGTTGGCCAGCCAACACTTGGGGACGGTGAAATACCAACGCCAAGCGGGATTCACTTGCCCGCCCGGCATCAGGGAGAAGTTGGCACACCTTCCTTTGGCCAAGGGCAAACAGCAATATGTCTGGTCGGCGGAGGAAAGGGTCCGCTTGATTCTCATGTCCCTTCTTGGCGTGACAGAATATTGGTCGCTCGTCCACGCCTGCAGCTTGCTTCAGGTAAGCCGCAATACGGCATTGGCCGATTTGAAAGAGGCTAACGCGCTTGCCGGCGAATATGGCGTACGGCTCAAATATTCACGGGACAACGGCTATCATTTGGTGGGAAAAGAATGGAATCTCCGTTGCCTGTTGCATCGGTTGGTCTTTTCCGCCTTGGAGCAAGAAAATGGGGAGATGGTGTTAAGGGAAGCGATACAGCAAATGCAAACCATTCCGTTCGATTCGTTGTACCGTCGGTTGGAAGCCGTCGAACGGCAACTGGGGGTCCGTTACACGGATGAACGCTTGGTGCAACTCACCTACGAGTGCCTCCTGATCGGACAACGGATCAAACAGGCAAAGTGGATCGGCATGAAGGAAGACGATTTGCGTGAAATCGTCCATACGCCCGAGTATGGGGCGAGCGAAACGGTGTTGGATGAGTTGGGGGAAGGCTTGACTCCGGAACACCGTCGCCGCGAACAGGCTTACTTGGCCCTGTTGCTTCTCGCCACCAACGTGTCCACCCCGGAAAAAGGAGGAATGATGCGGGAGGTGGCCTTATCGATGGTCGATCGGTTTGAAAAGGTGGCCTGTGTCAACCTCGCCGAAAAGGAACTCTTGACCGATATGTTGGCCATGCACTTAGTCCCGGCTTATTACCGGATCAAGTATGGGCTGGAATTGAAAAATCCCCTTGCCGCCACCATTTTGCGGGAACATCCGGAACTGCACCATCTCGTCAAAAAATGCGTCTCCCCCTTTGCCCGGCGGGTGGGCGTCGACATTCCGGAAGAAGAAACGGCTTATTTGACCATCCATTTTGGCGCTTGTTTGCGGCGCCAAGGGGTGGAGCTTGCCCAACGTCCGAAAGCCGTTGTCGTTTGCCCAAAGGGGATTGCCGTCTCCCATCTGCTCATACGGACGTTGCGTGAACTGTTTCCGGACATTTTGTTTTTGGATGCATTGACGGTTCGGGAATTTTCTTCTTATCCCATGACCCATGAATTGGTTTTCTCCACGGTCTTCCTGAGGACAGACAGAAAGCTGTTCGTGGTGAAACCGATTTTGTCCCATGAGGAGAAAGCGCGCCTGCGTTACGATGTGTCGAAAGAACTGTACGGCATCGCCGATCATGCGGCCAATGTGCCATTTTTGTTGCAGGTGATCGAACAATATGCGGATATTCATGACCGTAAAGGGCTTACTCAAGCGTTATCGGGATTTTTGAAGTCCCTTCAATCGCCCCTTCCAGTTAGAAAAGAGGATGAAAAACCCGTGTTAAATGAACTGATCACGCGTGATACCGTCCAATTGCGGAAAAAGGTGAGAAATTGGGAAGAGGCGATTCGGTTGGCAACTAAACCGTTGGTGGACAACGGTTCTGTCGAACCGGATTATGCGGAGGCAATGATTGCCTCGATTCATGAGTTAGGGCCTTATGTGGTGATCACGCCTAAGGTGGCGATCCCCCACGCGCGCCCCGAACAAGGAGTCAACCAATTATCGATGAGCTTTCTGCAGTTGGAAGAAGAAGTTTCCTTTCCGCAAAACAAACCCGTACGACTCTTGTTTGTGCTTGCCGCCTCGGACAACGAATCCCATTTGCGGGCGCTGGCCCAATTGTCCGAATTACTGGCGCGGCCCGAGGAAATCCAATCCCTCATCGACGCGGAAACGAAGGAAAACGTGTTGGACTTGATGGAAAAGTATTCGAAAGGAGAAATGGAAGCATGAAAATCCTGGTCGTTTGTGGAAATGGGTTGGGGAGCAGTTTCATCATGGAGCTAAATGTGAAAAAAGCCCTGAAAGAGTTGAACAAGGAAGCCGAAGTGGAACACACTGACTTGACGACAGCCCTCACTGAAAGCGCGGATCTTTATCTGGGGGCCAATGATATCATCGACCAACTGGATAACGGCGTGCGGAAGATCGTCGGCTTGGAAAACATCATGGATCTGGAAGAAATCAAAACCAAGTTATCTCAGCATTTGCAATAACCTAACAGTATCTGGGGAAAGTAGGGAAGCCAATGCGCATCTTGCAAATCATGATGAATGATATTTTAGGGACCCCTGCGATCTTGATTGGGATTTTTGCCCTGATCGGCCTTTTGTTGCAGAAGAAGGGGATTGGGGAGATTGTGTCCGGTACCTTGAAAACGGTGTTGGGGTTCATTCTCGTCAGCGCCGGAGCGGAGATCATCGTGCGGTCGCTCGATGTGTTCGGGAAAATGTTCAACCAGGCGTTTGCCATCAATGGGGTGATTCCCAACAATGAAGCGATTGTCGCCGTTGCGCAAAACAAATTCGGCGCGGCGACGGCCTTGATCATGGTGTTCGGCATGGTGGTAAACTTGATTTTGGCGCGTTTCACGCCATTGAAATACATCTTTTTGACGGGGCACCACACGTTGTTCATGGCTTGTCTCATTGCGGTGATTTTAACGACCAACGGGTTGGGTGGAGTGACGTTGGTCTTGACCGGGTCAATCATTTTGGGGGCGCTCATGGTCCTGTCCCCCGCGATATTGCAACCGTTTGTCCGCCAGATCACGGGTTCCGACCAGTTTGCGGTCGGACACTTCGGTTCGATCGGCTATTTCGTTTCGGGATGGGTGGGCAAATGGTTGGGAAACAAGGAGAAGTCCACGGAAACAATCAAAGTCCCGAAACAATTAAGTTTTCTCCGTGACACCTCCGTAGCCGTTTCCTTGACCATGGCCATCCTGTTCGTCATCGTGGCTTGCTTTGCCGGACCGGCCTATATTCAGGCGAAATTGTCCGGTGGCCAAAACTATCTGGTTTATTCCATCATTCAAGCCATCACGTTTGCGGCCGGCGTCTACGTGGTGTTAAACGGAGTGCGCATGCTCATCGCGGAAATTGTGCCGGCGTTCAAGGGAATCGCCGAAAAGATCGTACCCCAAGCCAAACCGGCGCTTGATTGCCCGACCGTGTTCCCGTTTTCTCCGAATGCCGTGATCATTGGGTTCTTGTCCAGCTTTTTGGCCGGGTTGACCAGCATGTTTCTTCTTCCGATGATCGGTTTGAAAGTGATCGTGCCCGGACTTGTGCCCCACTTTTTCACGGGAGCCACTGCGGGCGTGTTCGGGAATGCGACTGGCGGTAGTCGCGGCGCGTTTTTCGGTTCGTTCGCCAATGGATTGATCATCAGTTTTTTGCCGGCGTTGCTTCTTCCGGCATTGGGATCGTTGGGATTCGAAGGCACGACATTCGGTGACGCCGACTTTGGCGTGGTGGGGCTTATTCTCAGCTACTTGTTGCAATGGTTTTAAGCCCGCGTGCAGGGATTGCGCCAAAAAATTGGCGCTCATGCGCCCATGTTTTTGTCGAATTCGAAGCTACCCGTTTGGGGTAGCTTTTCTACAACAAACGACTCCATCAAGAGACTGATGCAGAAAGATTACTTAAAAATGATTATTCTACAGTTTCTGGAACCAAAACGGCTCA
>NZ_JBHTBW010000060.1:0-13894 GCF_042665195.1 Laceyella putida | reverse complement strand
AAAACGCCCCTTTCGCCCCCTAATTATAACTTAGCTTTTGTCTGGGGTCTCAGGGGTTCAGTATACTTTCTTGATTCTAACCTAATGATTTGAGATAGCACCAACCAGCAATAGTATCCCTTGATACCTAGAGGTATTTTGGTATCTACAGATGACTTTCGGTACTGAGATTGATTGCAAACCCCCGACCTTTTCTTCGAAAAAGAGATCGGGGGTTGTTGTTAGGAGGCATTGCTCTATTACCTTCTCAAGTCCCTGCAATATGCATAGCGAAGACTTTGAAGTTCTTTAGTGTCGTCAGCGAAGCTGCTGATCTCAATGGTTTCGCTTTAGTTCCGGGCCCTTAGCGTACAGGGTACCAAGAGACTCACTCTCACTTTTCAAATTTAGCACCATTCTCCGCCGGCAAAGACGAAAATGACGGCGATAACAAGGATGAAGATTAAAAGTCTTCTCAAATGGAAACCACCGCCGAAACCACCGCCGAAACAGCTAAAACCACCCATTTTTTTCACCTCCCAACGTTAAAATTCTATATATCTTATTACGCTGGTGAGAAAGTGGCTAGTGTGTTCTCCTATTTTAAGTGATTTTAGACAGATATCTTTCTTGATTCTAACCTAATAACATCCCGTACGCTAAGGGATGCCGGTTATTTTGTGTCCAAAATATGTCTTAGCGTACGGTAGGATGGGCTGCTGGCGAGTTACCGCCGAAGGCGGTACTTTTCCAACATCCTTCCTCCGAACCGGACGTGAACCTTTCAGCTCATCCGGCTCTCCAGTGCTTTATTCCGCAATTGGTTTTCCGTTGTGTATCTGAACGTGGTATTTTCTGCAAACTACAAGGGTCTTGCGGTTTCGTGCTATCATAGTTTGCATCCATTCAGGCTTTATTTTACAACCTTTTTGCTTAATATCTTTGAGGGATCGTATATGATGAACTTCAATATTTTCTTGTGAACCACATAATTCACAGGTATCTGCGAGAAACCGTTCAACAAGTTCAGTTCTTTTGTTCCATATTACTGCGGGATTGTCTTCAAGTATTGTATCGGTTCGTTTTTTAAGTGAAATGCCTCCCCATTGCGCTATGAGTGGTTTCTTTGCCTTCTCGTTCTATTTTTATCTGTAGGACTTTTCTGGCGCCTTCACTGGTTTGGACTGTTGTTTTATATTTGTTAAACACCTTTGTAACACTGATCTTGTGCTTGTGGGCAAGGGTTTTAGCTAAAGAACATTCCATTATCCAGCGCAGGTGGTCGATCTGATACAGATTGAGAGCACGTCGGTAGTATTCTACGACTCCACAGTATTCAGAGTGATATTGCGCCACTATGCTATATGGATTGTCATTGAGCCGTTCGGCTCGGTGAATAGACTTGCCGTTTTTCTTATAAGGCTTACACTTGTCACGAATTACTTCCATAGGAATCCTGAATCCAATAATGCCGTTTATGTTGCGTTGCCCCTTTTTGCCATGTTTCTTGTTATTATGGAGTGTTGTTATCTCATATCCGAGAAACCTTGCGTCTTCTGTACGTGCGTGAGTGATTAGTGTTTTGGTGTCTGAAAGAGTAAGCTGTAATTCGGAGCTGAGATACTTATTAATTTGTTCTTTTATTTCTTCGGCGTCTTTTTTTGAACCTATGAATCCTAAAAGGAAGTCGTCCGCGTAGCGGACATAGTGTAGTCTTCGAAAGTCGGGATCACATGGATCGTAAGAAGGTAGCTGTTGCATCTGCTTACGTAATTGTTGTGCTTCTTGATGTCGCCCTTTTCTTCTTAAATATTTGATTCGATTGGATATCTTTATATATTCCGTATTTTCTTTTCGTCTGGTACCACGGTTGTAGGTATGTAGAAGCACATCTTCGACATACTTGTCCAGCTTGTTCAGATAGATATTGGCGAGAAGTGGGCTGACAATGCCGCCTTGTGGTGTACCACTTAGCGTTACTTTGTAACGCCAATCTTCTAAATAACCTGCTTTTAGCAGGTTACCAATGAGCCTTAGGCAGCGATTGTCGTGAATCTTTTCCCGAAGAATATCTAGCAATACGTTGTGGTTTAGACTATCAAAGCATTTTTCGATATCACCTTCAATGAACATGCTGTACCAGTCCATTTCCGTTGAATTTCATTAAGAGCGGTGTGGCATCCACGCTTGGGACGAAAACCGTGTGAGTGTGTGCTGAATTGCGGTTCGTAATATGCCTCTAAGATTAATCGAATTGCTTCCTGTAGTATTTTGTCTGACCAAATAGGCAGGCCCAGCGGTCGTTTCTTCTTTGATTTCTTTTTCTCAATGAACACTCGTCTAACTGGTGTCCATTGATAACGTTCACTACGTAGTGCGTTAATGATTGATTCGAATTTCTTTATTGATTGTTCCGTCTGCTATTTCGCTGGTGCTTCCTTGTGTCATGGCTCCTTTGTTGCTGTAAATCCTACCATATGCGGTGAGGTAAAGGTCTAAGTTGAACAGATGACGATAGACACGTTCTAGCGGTAAACCACGTTTTCCACGATCGCGGATGATCCCCAAAATCGTTTCGGCTGTTCGCATCTCGCGTACCTCCCTTATTTGAAGATCGAAAACACCTGTCTCCCTTCGCCATGTAGACAGTTTTCCTGTCTTCAGACTCCGTCACCATAGGACTCGCGTCCCCTTAGGTGACCGCGTTCCCTCAGCAGTAGACTAATAGCACGGGTTAGGTGTCTCGTTCGCTTCCTTGAGTGAGGCGACGCCTCACCATTTACCAGCCGGAAGGTTCAGGTGACGTAAATCGAATCACCTTATACTGGTAACCCCGAGTTTTAGGCGTGGTGATCGGGGGAGGTTCCGTTACATCATTGGAAGCTGAGATTCAGACAATTTAGCCTTTCACCATACCGCGCGGGTCTCGCAGGACAATACCGTACACGCCTTCCTGTATTTCCCGCTTTAGTGGTATGCTATTGTCCCCTTTGGTGCCAGGTGAACCACTTGACCCAGAAGTCTTTTCTTCCGAACTTCTCCTTCCTAAGGAAGGGATCTATCGCCGGATGACGCGGCGCACTTTTACCCGAAATGATACGGTGACCCCAGATAATTTGATATCTCTTTAAAGAAGAGAAAGGAGCGCGCCGGGGGGAGGATAATAATACATGCTCGGTCGGACAGTGCCAGAGGCAGTGAACGATCGAGCATAGGTGCGGGCGATGGTTTTGTATTTTGAAGGATATTTCATACGGAAATATCCGTAAACAAGTTGCAAGACGATCACATCAGGAAAAGCCCCTTTTTCTCCATATAGGCCAATCGATTTTGAATGACAGCAACCGTTTCTTGGCTTGTATCGATGATGGTAAAGCCGGAATGATTGGGGTCTTTGATCCACTTCATTCCGTCTAACATGTCTATGATCAAACTGGATTTCCCCATCCCCGGCGCACCCGTAAGTAAGAAATGCTTAGTTAACTGCTCAAACGCGATCCTAATCTTTCTGGTATAGAGCGGATGTACTTGGGTTCCGGTGGGCCCGAAGACGTGGAAAGCCTTGTTCCAAAATCCGATGTACCGCGTACTGGTCGATGGAACGTTTGTCGTAGACACCGCCTATGCTTCGAAAATTACCGCTGCTGTTGGAGAAGCCGTTGAGAAGGAAGCAAAGAAGATTGAAGTCTTCTTGAGGGATCAATAAAAGAGTAGGATCTGTCTAAAATCACTTGAAATAGGAGAACACACTAGCCACTTCCTCACCAGCGAAATAAGATATATAGAATTTTAACGTTGGGAGGTGAAAAAAATGAGTGGTTTTAGCTGTTTCGGCGGTGGTTTCGGTGGTTTCGGTTTAAGAAGACTTTTAATCTTCATCCTTGTTATCGCCGTCATTTTCGTCTTTGCCGGCGGAGAATGGTGCTAAATTTGAAAAGTGAGAGTGAGCCATCTTGGTACCCTGTACGCTAAGGGCCCGGAACTAATTGAGATCAGCAGCTTCGCTGACGACACTAAAGAACTTCAAGGTTTTCGCTATGCATATTGCAGGGACTTGCGAAGGTAATAGAGCAATGCCTCCTAACAACAACCCCCGATCTCTTTTTCGAAGAAAAGGTCGGGGGTTTGCAATCAATCTCAGTACCGAAAGTCATCTGTAGATACCAAAATACCTCTAGGTATCAAGGGATACTATTTGCTGGTTGGTGCTATCTCAAATCATTAGGTTAGAATCAAGAAAGATATCTGTCTAAAATCACTTAAAATAGGAGAACACACTGGCCACTTTCTCACTAGCGAAATAGGATAGATTGACAAAGACGAAGATGGTTGCAATGACTAAACGGATCGTCCCATATCAAACAAAAAATGAGCATCTTTTCTGCGAACGTCTCAGAAAAAGGAAATACCTTTTTTCGATAAGATCGAGACAAATTTCTTTCCGGATTCATTTAAAACCAGTGTCTCTTCATTGACGATGATTTCCGTCTTAATAGCAAAATGATCTACTTCTGCGTTTTCAAAGAACGAATACGGCCACTTATTTACATTTTGTACCACTCGTTTTTCATTATCATACTCTCCTTCTTCATATAAATTGAATTTGTGTAGTTATCTTAATTATATCTAACATATTAATTTCTTTAGCATCAACCTGAAGTTGTGCGGCTCGTTCTGCCCCAATTGCTTGGATCATAAACAGAATCAGGAAAGGAAGTAAAAATCTCAACGCCAATATCCTCTCGAAATACTTTTTACAAAAGAAAACCCTCCTCAACAGAGGAAGGATGGTGACGGAAGGTAGCACCTGCCAATTTACTGCCTAAAGTATGTAGGTTGAGTCAATTTATCCTTCATACACCGTTCGTCAATTGTCCATGTACCCCATTTATTGCACCAGTTTAAAACAAATAACCGTTCAGCGATATGGGCCTTAAAATCATCTTCGTTTTCAAACTCATCCCAAAATCCAGGCATGTAATCCAGTTCCTTTGCAGTAGAGAAAACCATTTCGACATATTCATTTTTTTGTTTGTAAACTAACATGGGTTTGTAGTAAAACGGCATTCCATCTTTTTCGCAAGCGTCGCACTCTTTGCAATCCATGGTCCCGGCTTGTTTCCATTGTCAAGTTAGTTTAACCATAAACTCCATTTGTTGTTCTGGCATCTCCTTGCCATAGGGTATGGAGTAAAAGAACTTATCTTTGTCCAGTTGCATAGGCTTCAGGCAAGACATTAGACATGGCCATACGAGTCTGCCCAAACCAAATGCCAGTAGCAAAATGGACACACCTGGCCAAATCGTGCGAAGCACCAAAGGATACTACCAACGGGGTAACACGAGCCGTTTTTTCTATGCCTGTGTTCTGTAAAGAGACTTTTCATAAATACATCCGTGTTCGGTAAAGCAAATCTCCAGTTATAGGCCTATTAGGCTTTGCAGAATTCATATTCTGTAAAGTGTTTTAGGTATTAAAAAATCTCCTTTTCATGGGGTATATTTTGCGTCGAATTCCTTTTTTTCCGTTTTTAGGCACCTTTATTCGCCTTCGGAGTATCATAAAGATGAAAAACTAAAGGGGGTACATCATCCATGGAAAACAAGCATCTTCAACCCGTGATTCAAGGGTATCAAGATCCAGCTTATACTAATCAATTTCGCGGTGGTTTTGGAGGTCCCTTTGGCGGTTTTGGAGGTCCCTTTGGTGGTTTTGGAAGTCCCTTTGGTGGTTTTGGAGGTCCCTTTGGTGGTTTTGGAAGTCCCTTTGGTGGTTTTGGAAGTCCCTTTGGTGGTTTTGGAAGTCCCTTTGGATTCCCATTTGGCGGTTTTCCGTTTGGAGGATTCTAAGCAAAAAACCACCTGTCCGCGTCCGCTGCGGGAAAAAGTTGAGAGAAGAGTTGGAGAGGGAAGCGAAAGCAGACAATCGTTCTCTCAGCAATTACAATGTGAAAATCCTGATGGAAAGAAAAGTCCCACCCCTAAAGGTGGTCTGAATCCCAAAGATGAGATAACGAAAAAACACCTAGCTTACCTGTTGCCTGTATTCTACAGACGACAGGTAATTTAGTTTTTTCTGAATTCATCCATAATTATAATAATGGATGTAATATGAACTATTTCTAGGATGTGTCAGGTAAATCAATGTTTGAACCGGTCGATAAAGGCAACGATTCATAGAGCGGCATGAAAATAGACCGCCCGTTTCTAAATACGCGTGGCCTGTTTAAGGCGGTTGATGCAGTGTTCAATCACATTTTGGCGTGCATATAGAAGCACAGATGATAATCATCGATTTGGACAGCGACTTTACCCCAGTCCCCTAAAATCGTCTACCGCATCGTACGTATAACCACATGAGGAACTTTCCCTATAGTGTGGCATATGGCAATGGCGCTTCATCATTTTTTTCATGTACTTATATGCTTTTTTACTATGATAATACGCTTTGTACATGTTATGATCCATCATATGTGGCATCTTGTGTGGCATCATAGGTGGACACATCATGTGCGGGTAGTGCATGGGATATTTATGTTCCATTTTAACAACCCCTTTATGATCTTGATTTGTATGCAGTATACGGAAGACTATCCATATTTGCTCTAAGTGAAAAGCCTATATTCGTTTACCGGAAACAAACCGATTTCATCCTCGCACAAGCCAAAGCCGTTTCCTCTCTCATCATCATCATGGGCGATTGGAACATGACTCCCGAATCTAAACCATGGTAGAAAGTGACCGATCATTTCGCCGATGTGTGCACAGCCGCACGGGTCGGGGTCTTCCCCACCTTCACATCCATCCGCCCCAAACGGCAACTGAACTACATTTTTGTCAGCCACGGTATCCGTGTTGAATCCGCGGAAACCTTCCGGCATTCCCCCCCTGGCCTTGGACCATTTGCCTTTGAAAGCCACATTGTGGCTGGACGATTTAACTAATTCGGTTGTTCAAAACTGATTTTCATCCGTTTCATCCAACCCCGATGTGAGATAAGGCCCCCTCAAGGTCAATTCGGACAGCTGTTTTGCCATATACTGGGCCGAGTATTGCATGCCATTTTCCAACCAATAAGTGATGAGCCCGAGGTTCGCATATGAAATATAGTAAGTGAAAATCTCCTTGGGAATTTTCATCTTTTCAGGCTGCGGATGGAGCTGGTCCAGCTTTTTGTCCATGAACTGGCGGATCATTTTGAGCATGCGCCGCTGAAACGAAGGGATGCCATGGTCCCCCATCATCACTTGGAAGTAGAGGGCATGCTCGTGAATAAATTCGAACATCCGGACAAAAACCGGAATGGCCTCCCCGCTTTCGGTGAATTCTTCCACGCTCCTAGGGGCCACATGGGTCACCAGGGAAAAGAGCAACTCATCGATGGTTTGATCCAGCAAATCAAATTTGTCACGGTAATGTTCGTAAAAAGTGGCCCGGTTAATCCCCGCCCGTTCGGTCAAATCGCGAACGGTGATGTCGTCAAGACTTTTTTCTTGAAGGAGGGCGATCAGGGCCTCCCTTAACAGGCGGCGCGTTCTTTTCACGCGCGGATCCAAATTCTCTTTCATACATACACTCCTGCCCTTTTTGTCGTTTTTCTCCTGCTTATCCGGCAAATCAGCCGCATCAGTTGGTTAAGCGACATTTCTTCCCCATTTATCGGTTGTCATCGCGATTTTCAACCCCTTATAATCTTAACAACAACATGTTGTTTTAAACAACTTTATGTTGGATTGTGGGTGAAAATAGAATCCCCCACCAAGCGAACAATGCGCTAGAGTCATTTCATGCCCAAACCGCCACAAGGCCGCTCCATGGGCGAATAAACGGTTAATAGACGAAAGGGGTTCGGGAAGATGCAAACATGGGATTCATTTTTTGAAAACCCGGAAATCACCATTCAGGATTTGGCAAAGTATATCCAAAAACATTTTCAAACCCATTGGATGTCCGTTTTGCAAGAACATCGCCAAGAATTGTTGAATACTTTCGAAAAGATTGGTGAGCCCGCATATGGGCTGTATATGAGCAAGCTGTTAAACCCCATCCACAACAAATTGACCCGAGCCGGATTGATCTGGAAGCCCGGCTTCATTCTCCCTCAATCCTTGGAACATTGGGGGCCTCCGGAAGAACGCGAACGATGCATGTGGTGCGTCGTGAAGAAAGGAGATGGAACCCCGATCGGAACACTTGATTGCGCGTCTTCCACTCTCACGCCAAATTTGACATTCCGGCGGCGCCCGATATTTTCGCCTTGGAAGAAACAGAAAAAGAGGCCATCATCGTGGCCATTTCCCAAGCATCGATCCGGATGAACAAGAAATTCGGCGGATACCTTCACCCCGATCGGGATCCGGATGAAATCCAAAAATGGGAATACAGTGCCGAAACAGGTCTTAGCGATTATTTGAATTCGGACCAAGATAAATTTGAGGTGAGCGCATTGGATGTTGCCTTGGCCCAATGGGGCAAACATGGGTGGGAACTCGCTTCCGTCGTTCCTTATCAAGGCCGCCTGATCGCGTTTTTTAAACGCCCCGCATCCGTTTAAAAAACGGACACACCGTAGTGCAAGCAAAAAAACCGCTCGTCCTTGAAAGAACGGGCGGTTCTCCATTCTGGCGTAGAATGTGACGGCGTCTTCGTTTCAATTCTCTATAAGATGTAATGTATTGATTCTCAATCTTGCCGCATTAGACCTATGACCCGCATCAAAACTCCTCCTTAATTTTGTATGGTCCAGGATCAAGCAATAACTCTGCGAGCATTGAAAATAACCGCTCTCGGTATTTGATTTGCTTGCTCTCGTAACGGAAATACGGAGGATGATCACGTGTGAACTTTCTTTTTGCTCAAATAAATTAGGTCTATTATCGGATAACCACAAACGGTCTCATCATTTCATAATCCTCGTGCTCCAATATATGACAGTGCCATACATACAATCCTGTATACGAATCAAAATTCATGATAATTCGAGTTACCTGGTTAGGATTAGCTCTTACTGTATCCTTCAATCCTCTTTCAAATGGTTCAGGAGGGATCGACGGGCCAGTGTAATGGATGACTCTCTCCTTTTTAAATCGTTCTACATCGAAAGCTCTCCGGTCTAGTATTTGGAAATCAATTAAGTGAACATGAATAGGATGTGTATCTGTAGTTAAGTTGATAAGATGCCATATTTCGGTTGACCCCAATTTTGGATTTTCTGTTATGGGGGCATCCCACCTTTTACCATCTAATAACATGAATTCACGGCCGTACTGATCCGTTATATCATCTAATGTTAAATATCTGATCTTTGAAGCTGATTGTTCTCTCAGTTTGGGAAGAGGCCCCATATAAGACGGTATAACACTCGTATCAATACTTGAAAGAGGAAGAGTTACTCTAAATTGCATCAATGTACCTACCGTATTTGGATTTGGCGCAACGCCGCTTGGAAAAGGAGCAGGGGCATCATTTGTCATGATAATATTCTTTCCCTCAAGATTGGTAAAATCAATGATGACATCTGCTCTTTCTGAAGGAGCCAACATGATTTCTTTGACTCCTATCGGGTATTCCATCAATCCTCCATCCGTTCCGATTTGATAAATAAGTTGTCCCGAATCAAGCTTGATCCTATAGAAACGGGTGTTAGATGCATTTAGCAGCCTAAATCGATATTTACGTGGTTCCACTTTTAAATAGGGCCATACTTTTCCATTCACCAAGATGGTATCCCCTATAAATTCAGGAATAACCGATGTTTCTAATTCCGGGACTGGTTTATCTGGCTGCCTCGGGTAATAAAGTGAACCGTCTTCATTAAAAGACTTGTCTTGTATAATAAGAGGGATTTCATATTGACCACATGGCAAATTCAATAAGCGTTCCTGTTGATCTCTTACAAGGAAATATCCTGCGAGGCCTGCATACACATTGAGTCTTGTGATACCAAGCGCATGGTCATGATACCAGAGAGTACAAGCTCGCATGTAATTATCATATCGATATACTTTCTTTGTAAAATAAGGACCGACTTGTTCAAATCCCTTTGTAAACCAAGCCTCCGGATACCCGTCGCTTTCAGGTTCAACACTAGCCCCGTGTACATGTACCACCGTTCTTACTTCCGGTACATCCAAATGGGCACCATGTACCGTATAGTCTACCGGCAATAGATGCTTCGCGGGAAGATTGTTGATCCATTTAATGAACACTTTTTCTCCGCTTTCCACCTCAATGGTAGGTCCTGGATAGCTGCCTTCATATCCCCAAACCGTTGTGTCATTTAACTCACTATGGAGAGATTGCTTAAATTCCGTCATATTCACTTCATAATAAGTATGACATGAATCTTTCCAACGAGGCTTTAAAACAGGGAGAATGGGAAGTTCATCTACAAATTTAGAGAGAATCATAGTTCCGCTCCTTTATAAAATACTGATTCATAATTAATCTATTCGATCAAGTCCGAAAATATGTGCAAGTTCTCCCCTTTAGGGTTAATACCACATGCCCATCAAGTTAAGAAAAAATGGTGCCCCCAAAACGAAAAAAATGAGCATCTTTTCTGAGACGTTTGCAGAAAAGGTGCTTTTCGGTGAGCGCCCTCCACAACCATTGGCTCTATGAAAGACCCCGGGTCCTATATCTCCATTTCCAGGGTACCGGCGATCCCGCCAGATTAGCAGCAGGTGTCCGTCGTGCAATGAATGCCACCACCCACCCCGTACGATGATCGAGTGTGCCCTTTCATTTCGACACGTATCCAATCGTTGGCTTCCCAGCTGAAAAAGATAAAAGAACCCTTTAATTTGCTGAGCGAATATGCAAAGGTCCGAAGCACCAGCGCGCATATGGCATCAATGCCGAACTCGCGGAAAAGATCTTTTGTTTGGGGTAGAACCACACACCAACGAAGCTCAGATTGAATCCGGCATTGCAAAATATTATAGGATCAATGACTAATTGGCTCAGTCGCTTTGTACCTTCTTATAGTGTCACCGTCGGCTTCCAATGGATTTTTTATTTACTTTTTTCACCATGGTCATATTGAATGAATAGCTGAGTAAGATGTAAATGTTATATTTAAACTGTATTCCTGTGAGCTAACTGCCCCTGTTTAAACAGGGTTATTTTTTATTTATGTCCTATCTCCAACATTCATTGATGGGTTCTAAAAAAATACCTCCCACTGGAGACTGATGCAGAAAGATTAGAAGCTATTTCAAAAGTACCCTTGGATCAAAAATACTGTAAAATATAAATATTATGAGTAGACATGAGATAACGGATCAACAGTGGGAAGTCATCTCTATTGCCAAAGAAAAAAACAAACATGGGTAGACCACCAGCAGACCCTAGAAAAACTTTAAATGGGATACTCTATGTCTTGAAAACAGGCTCCCTTGGGCAGACATGCCACGAAAATATGGCTCGCCAACTACATGTTGGCGAAGATTACAACAGTGGACAGAAGACGGTACGTGGGATCGTATTTGGCGAGCTCTTCTTTTACAGCTAGACTCACAATCAAAAATAGAATGGGCTCAGGCATTCCTCGACTGTCTTGTTGGTTCTTTTCCTTTTCCATGATCCCATTCCTCCACTCCATGTGAAGTATCTGTGTATAAACAAAGATATTACGGTATAGTGAAGTTGATGAAAAACTATTGGCAAATACAAGTGGAGGTTTTTAAAACAAATGGCTAATCATCACCAACCTAGCGCACAAACAAGGCAGAGGAATCATATTCTTGAAGTATTAGGAGTTGCGACACGGTTAGGACTCACCTCATTTGGAGGACCGATTGCCCATTTAGGGTACTTTCGCGAAGAATACGTCAATCGGCGTAAATGGTTAGATGAAAAAACGTATGCAGACTTAGTAGCCCTTTGTCAATTCTTGCCGGGGCCAGCAAGCAGTCAAGTCGGAATAGCAATTGGAATGATTCGAGCCGGTTTTCTGGGGGCTCTTGCTTCTTGGATCGGGTTTACTCTTCCTTCCGCCCTTGCCCTCATTATCTTTGCCTATGTACTTCAAGGGGCTAAGATCGAAGAGATGGGATGGATTCACGGATTGGTCGTAGTGGCTGTTGCGGTAGTGGCACAGGCTGTCTGGGGAATGGCTCGTAATCTTGCGCCGGATCGTCCGCGTGCTACCATTGCGTTTCTTGCCACCATTGTTGCTGTCACTTGGCAAACAGCTCTAAGCCAAGTGTTAATTATCGTTCTAGCCGGATTAATTGGATGGTTGCTCTTGCCTAAAAAAATCAATGTGAAATCCTCCTCCATCCAGATTTCTATTAGTCGTAGGGCCGCTGTCATCTCTTGGGGTTTATTTTTTGCCCTCTTACTTGTACTCCCTCTCTTGCGGCAAATGACTTCTGCTCAGTGGCTCGCGATGTGTGATAGCTTTTATCGGACGGGTTCGTTAGTCTTTGGTGGTGGACATGTAGTGTTACCGCTCCTTCAAGCAGAAGTGGTGACTCCAGGATGGATGAGTTCCAGTCAGTTCTTAGCCGGTTATGGGGCGGCCCAAGCTGTTCCAGGGCCTCTCTTTACTTTTGCCGCTTATTTGGGAATGGTTACACACGGTTGGTCTGGAGCTCTGGTAGCGACAGTAGCCATTTTTCTCCCATCATTTTTATTGATTATTGGAACGTTGCCTTTTTGGGATTGGATTCGTACACAACCGAACTTCCAAGCGGCTTTAAGTGGAATTAATGCGGCTGTTGTAGGGATTTTACTGGCTGCTCTTTATGATCCTGTATGGACAAAGGCGATTCACACTCCTGCGGATTTCTGTCTCGCTCTTCTCGCTTTTGGACTCTTGATGATCTGGAAACTTCCTCCTTGGGTGGTAGTGGTTATTTCTGCGATCGGCGGGTCAGTTCTTGTTTTTTCTTAATAAATAAGTGGTCCTTTTAAACAGGACCGCTTTTTTTGTTTGATAAAGGTGAAAAGGGGTTAATATTTTCGCTCCTTTAGTATATACGAAATGGAAATTTCGCGTTAAAATCTATTTATTCATTCACGGCAAATTGGAGGGTTCTATGAAATCTATCCGTAATTGGTATCATGTTTTTATCTACAGCTTCTTGCTAGCCATCATTTCCTTGATTTTCCGCTCTATTCAAGAACAATTAGGATTTACTCAACCTACATTACAAGGTCGTATTCATTACTATGTGATTTACATGTTTATTTTCTTTTTTGTTTTTAATAGCTGTGTGTTATTGTATAACCGTTGGAAAGAAAAGAAGAAAAATTATTAGTTCATTGTTAATAAAGGGAGAGAGAATACTCTCCCTTTCAGAGTGGAGAGATTTTCCATAGTGGACTCCTCTGTATCTGCAACCAAGAAATCGAGCAATTCAACAGGGAGACCCTTTTCTGTCGCTTGCTTATATGCTTTGTTACGCAAGGACTCACGAACCCGCTCATTGCGTTCCTTTTCCAACTCCTGCTCCAGCTTTCGCAGTCGTTTTTCTGCTTCAGTTTCTGGCGGATTGAGTTCGTTCAGCTTATCCTGCACAAGCTTGTCCAAGTTGTTGTTTTTCCACGTTTCAATCCCTTTGGTAACAGCGCGATCTTTCTCCGCTTGTAACCACTTTTTGCCCTCTTCGTTCATCTCAACAAATCGCTTTACATCGTCCAGCGACGGCGCTTCAGCTCCATTAAGAAGGCCTGAACGTCCTCTCTGTCCTTATGTTGAGCAAGAAAATCTTTGATCTCTTGTAGTTCCATCCTTTGTTCCTCCTCATGCCCTCACAGTTCACGCCTGGGAGTGCAAATTGGTTAGATAGTCTTTCTTCAAATCTGCTAGAAAAATGATCAAAACAAAAACCCCTATCAACGAGACTGATGCAAAAGCATAACATGATTTGTAAAAGTGCCTTCGGGCACTTTTTTTGTTACACTG
>NZ_JBHTBW010000059.1:0-704 GCF_042665195.1 Laceyella putida | reverse complement strand
CCTAAGCCCTGGGAGAGTAGGTCGTTGCCAGGCACCAATAACCCCACTTCTCTTGAAGTGGGGTTTTCTCTGTATACCAGCTGGTTTGATAGTATGGGCTGGCCATGTGAGAAAGGCTTGTCCGGCAAAAGAACAATGGATGAAACCAGGCAGGAGCGCTGTTCGTCACGATTCGCGGGCGCTAAACCGACGAGAGGAGCCATCATTGGTAAACTGAACAAATAACCAAAGACATGATCGTGAGCGTGAATAGGGATGAAAAACCTGGTTAGGTTTAAGTACATGAAAGGCCACAAATATGATGTCAAAAAACGAAACTGGACATATGGCAATAAGTATAAAACTAAAAAAGAGATCAAAAATGATAAATAGGGTGTTGACAATGTATAAAAACCGTTGTATATTTAATTTCGTTGCTAACGCGACAACATCTTATAAGAATCGATAAATAACAACAAAAAAAGCTGTTGACAACTTCGGTTCAAGATGTTAAAATCAAAAACGTCGCCGCAAGAGCGACGCTAAAGAATGAAGTGTTCCTTGAAAACTAAAGAGTGAACGTGACCTGTCAATTCAATGTGACACTTCGGTGTTACCAATGAGCATAGACTCAAACCTCAAGTCTGGCGCCAACGCGACAAGACCTTTAACGGAGAGTTTGATCCTGGCTCAGGATGAACGCTGGCGGCGTGCCTAATACATGC
>NZ_JBHTBW010000058.1:0-84813 GCF_042665195.1 Laceyella putida | reverse complement strand
ATCCCTTTTATATACAAAAACCCTGCGATCAACAAAGTTGATTCGCAGGGTTTGTCAACATTCTCAGCTCCTATTTTAAAGGAGCTTTTTTTGCATCTTTTAAGGGGAATGAAGGATTTCAAAGTGCTGTCACGTTCATACATTTCTCATCAAGTCGCCTTATATTAAAATAATAGTGAGGTGATTTGATTGAATAAAATGTTTTTTCGCTGCTTTTCAGCAATAGCGCTCATTTTCTTTCTGTTTTCCTTCATTTTACCAATAACGGTGTTGGCGGAGGGATATAACGCGCCCGATCCGTACAAACCACCGGATCCGTATAAAGCACCTGACATCTATAATGCCCCAGACCCATATAAGGCGCCGGACAATATATATAAAGCGCCTGATCCCTATCAAGCCCCAGACCTCGATTCGGCGGACCCCAACCATAAGGGCAAGGGACACACCGCACCGGATCAGGATAACCGTCCATGGTACAAGAAGCTTTTTGATAAGGGCAAAAGCCTGGTACATACTGTATCCGAAGGGCTGCACCAAGCATGGGAATGGACAAAAGAGAATAAAGAATACATCATTTCCGGGCTCGTTTTGGCGGCAGGCGTGGCTTGCTTGTTTATTCCCGGATTGCAAGGCGTCGGCGCCTCGATCTTGATTGGCTGGGCCACTTCGTTTGGCTTTAGTCTCGCGCTGAATGGCGGAAAGATCGATAAGCATACCTTCATGGAAGCCGCGATTGGCGGGCTGCTCGGTATCGTCAGTATGGGATTGGCCGGCGGGATCACCAAAGGATTGGCTTCGGCTTTTGGCCAAAAGGCCATCACCGCGCTTGCCGGTTCCCGCATTCTTGGACCGGTTCTGAATGGAGCGGGAAAATTGATCAGCAAGATGCCCGGACCGATTCAGAAAGTCTTCAGCAAGATGGGCTTTGTCACGGCGGTGGAAGGTGCCGGAACCAGCATGGTCGACGATCTGCTCCATGGCAAGAAGATCGATTGGAAGAAAGCCGCGCTGTCCGGTTTGGCCGGTGCCGCGGTGGTGGGTGGGGTCAATTTCGTCACCCCCTATGCCAAACCGCTGGTGGACAAAACCGTTTCCGCCTTTAAAGGCGCCACCAAACCGATCGTGGCGAAGATGAGTCCGGTGTTGAAAAATCTCGATGAATGCTTGGCGTATCAACAGGCGCCGGGACCTTTCGCATCGATTGCGATGTTGCAGAAAGATGGCTGTGATGTGTCGGGGATGTTTTCGGGCAAAAGCGATGATGCCAGTCAAGTGGCCGGCAGTGGCAAGGGGAATGCTTCAAAGCCTGTTGAAATAAGCAATGAGAAGATTAGACAGGTTTTTGCGGATCTACCGGAGGAACATGTTGATCAACTTAATCAACTTGTAAGATCGGCCGAAGCGGAAAAAGGGTTGCAGAGATTGATGGATATATCTGGAGATACAAGTGTTATAAATAAGATAAAGGAGTCTATAATAAAGGATTCGGCTTCAGCTAAGTATTTAGCGGATGATCTGGAGAAGTTAAGTAGTTTGGATAATCAAGCTATTGAGGAAATGCAAAATCGCATAGATATTGCAGCGAAAAAGATTAAAAGTGATTTAGATGGTTCTCTAGTTGATGATGCTTTAGATACGATGTATTCAAGCCCTGAAACTTATTTGTCTTTTGCAAGGGCTAGTTATTTTGAAAAAGTAGGACCCAAACCAAATCTGGTAACAGAACATCTGTTAAAACAGGGTTATACTGAAGCGGACCTTAAGAAGATAGCGAAATTGGTCCATACTCCTACATTGTCCTATTCTCCTGAAGAAATTGCTTTTATGGAGAAAGTGAGATTGAGTTTGCCAAAGCCCAAAGAAGGGTTTAAGGTTATTACAGAATATGATAAAGGAAAATATATAAAGGGAGAATATAAACAATTTAAAGGTTTTTGGGGAGATGCCAAATTTTATGGCGGTCAAGACCGCGAGACCTTTATTTACGATCATTTGCGATTAGATTATCCTGGAACATATCACCTTGCGAATGAGAGCAAACATACTTGGGCAATTAGATTTGAACCTCCTAAGGATTTGGCTAAGAAAGATGTGCCGTTTATGTTTGATGTGCCCAAAATCACCGATTTAAGGTGGTTTGACAATTTGCCATCCAATCCTTTTTCAGGAAGCGGATTTTTAACGGCAAGGGATGGCAGTTTGTTACCGGAATATAAGTTTGAGGATTGGCAGGACTTCAAAGTTGGAGAACAGATAGGATTTTTTGATGAAAAGGGCGTCTTTCAACCTAAGTATTCCTATGATGGTAAAGGGTGGGTTGAAATTAAGAAGTAAAAAGAGAGGAAGTAGAGAATGGCAGGTAAGATCAGTCCAGGAGATTACCGATCTGATGTAGAGGAATTTTTGGGCAGGGCTTCTTTACTAAAACAAGTTAAACCGGAGAAAAAGGTAGAAAATGGAATCAAGGTAACATATGGTTTTAACGATGGTCAAGGTGTATATGAAATTACGTATGATGAGCACAATCGGGTAATAGATGTTTTGTATCTAGAAGAAGAAGTGAAGAAATTTAGTTTTGAAAATCGAAAAAAGAGAGTAGCGAAATATGCTCCACCAGGTAAAGATAGAAAAAATGTAGAACGAATGTTTACTCGTTATGGCTACGATTTAATTATTAGCAGAAAGCTTGATGATGGTGAAATTTGTTTTTACGGTAATGAGTTACAAGGCGATATTAAAGGATATGTCATTTACGATAAAAATAACTGTGTTAAGAAATCGGATGCGTTGCCATTGACGAAAAAAGAGAATTTTGATGTAGATAAGTTTATTTCCACGCTTAAATAGAATTGAAAAATGTCTGTGTTGATATTGCAAAAAGATGTTGGTTCGATGAGCCATCATCTTTTCTTTTTTTAAGGTTAGAAGAGCTTCTGATAAGGAGAGGATGATTTTAGTAGTAAAATGGGTTGATCTACATTAGAGAAAGTAAATTATGGGAGAGAGTTCATGTTAAAATTCGTTAATACTGGAGATTGCAGGATTGATGTAGAAGAAATTCTAGGTAGAATTTATGGTCTGAAAAAAGTAAGAGAAAAGAAATCACATCAAGGTATTAAAGTAACTTATGGCTTAAGAGATGGTCATGGAATCTATCAATTTACCTATGATTCTAATGACCAATTGGTTCATATAGAGTATCTTGAAGATGAAGTAGTTAGAAATTCATTCAAAATCCGTGAAGAATATGTGAATGACTTTGCTTATTTAGGAAGTGATAGGAAAGAAGTAGAAAACAGTTTTGCAAAGTATGCTTATCGTTTAGTTAAGCAATCAAAAAAAGAGAATGGTGAAACTGTTGGTTTTTATGGCAATTTAAAAAGACAATCAGTAGGGATTGTAGTGATTTATGATAAAAATGACAAAGTAAAAGAAGCAATGGCCATACCAAGAGTGAGAATAGATGAGATTGATGTCAACCGATATTGATGAAAGATGTTTCTTTTTGAGAAGCACCCACAAAATAGTGGGTGTTTTTATTAAAGATGGCAAAGGAAATGAATACGGGAGACTTGAAATGTATATTCATTTAGGAGATCATCGACTAAATGTAGAAGAATATTTAGGGAGAATTTACAGTTTAAAACGAGTTAAACCGGACGAGAGAGTACCTGAAGGAACAAAGGTGATTTATGGTTTACGGGATGGGCATGGGATTTATGAAATGATTTATGATAAGCAGGATAGGTTGTTAAAAATTCATTTCCTGAAAGAAGAAGTAAAGAAAACTGGGTTCGAATTAAGGCAAAAACATGTGAATAGATTTGCAACTGTAGGAAGTTTAAAAGAAAATGTAGAAGAAGTATTTAAAAAATATGGTTTTGCTAATTTGAAGGAAATAATAAAAGCTGATGGTAGTGTGGTTTGTTTTTACGGTAATAAGTATAAACATGTCATTGGTATAGTTGTAAAATGTAATAAGGCCAAAAAAGTGACGGAGGCCACTGCTTTGCCAACTTATTTACACATAGATCAAATTAATTTTGGCCAGTACTAAGGTTTTGAGGTGTAGGGCGCTGTGTTGAAATAGATTACATGGTTTGCACCGTGTAAAGCCAGTGGTTGTTGTACCCAATGGAATAAAAGTGATTTATGGTAGAGCTGGCGGCAGAGGGATATATGAAGCGATTTATGATTCCAATAATCGGTTGTTGAGTTTTGCGTATCTGGAAAAGGAAGCTGAAAAGAATGCTCTGGAGATTAAAAAAGAATTAGCGGATCGATTTATCACTGTGGGCAGGCAGAAGAAAGAGGTGGAAAACTCTTTAAGAAGATATAAACTTTTGAAAGAAGAGCTTGTTCGCAAGGATGAACTTGTCTGCTATTATGGGTTTGAAAATGTGAAGTCGGTTGGATTTATCGTTATATACAATGAATGTGAGCAGGTGAAAAGGGTTCAAGTCATACCATGGACGAAACTAGAGGATTTGGAGCGTAAGTGATTTCCAATAATATCCACCTTTAAAGGGCTGTCAATAAATGAAAAGGCTTTGCAATCGGGTCGTGCAGAAGAAATCTGCGCGACCTTTTTATGTGAAGGGATTTATTACAAATAACCCATGTGAATAAAAGACTGTTTCCATTGCCAAAAACACAAAAACAGGCAACGGTTCTCGCTGCCTGACTCCACAACGCATATCAAACGGACCATCATGTCATGTCCGGGAATGACGGTGGGTAAAGCGAAATGATAAACGCCAATTTACAGATATCCAAAACCAAAAGCTTGCAAATCGTCCGCCTTCTTGAGACACGACGATCTTAAAGAAAATGAGGAGAAGCATATTGCTTGTGTGATCACGCTTTATGGTCAGCTTGGGTTGAACCATACGAGAAAGATGATGAAGAGAAGCCCTCCCTTGGAAAGAAAAAAGTCACGGGCTGGACCTAATCTTCATGCGGGTCATCTGGATGTCTGGAGGAGGGATATGTAGCTTTGACGGACATGCGTGAAAAAAAATCTTGTAGCTGGTCGTCGCTGATGCGAATCATGCGCACCCCCAACTTGGCATGAGCCAGTTTGCCCTCCTTGATCCACTGATAGACGGAGTTGATGTTGACACGGAGAATGTCAGCCACCTCTTCGGGCGTGTAGACCTTCACCGGTCAGCCCCCCTTTACTCATTGGTTTTTAGTTTAAATAAGTGCGTTTAGGTTGTCAATAGTCCATTTAAAACGGAATAAATTCAAAAAGAATGGGATAAAAGGTGCTAACACTTTCCAAGGGTGAGCTAATATTCATTATAGCTTTGTTCATACTTTATTCAAATAAAAATAATTTTCGATTATAGACTTTTTCTAATATTAATTAACCTGTCTTTCCGTTCCACGCGGATAGAAGGGGAAAAGGTTTGTCTATGGCGAAAAGGGATAGGGATCATTCCGTTTCAGTATAACGGGTGAGCGTGGGCTTTGGAAGGAGAGGGGGTTTCCCTCGAGTTGGACCAAGTTGTTTGGGATATGGCATCGTGTGTGGGGGATTCCCTCATGAAAAGGTAGCAAGCGGGCTTTAGACCACGCCCCGATGAGATAGATCAATGAGGATGACCAGAGCCTTGACTTCCAAAAGGGTAAGACAGGGGGTGGGATGGTTGCAGTTCATTCCCATGAAGAAAGGGAAGTTGGAGATTCCCGAAGCGGTGATGCGGGTGATCGACCGGCATCGCCAAGCAGAGGAAACGAGTGAAGTGTTGCCATGGCGCATTCAGTATCAAGGGTATTGTTATTATTACGTCTGTTATCAGCCTTTCCAATCGACGTTGGTGGTGCGGGATGATGGAATGGTGTTGTCGTTTAAAGAGGTGCGGGAAGTGATATACCAAGTGGTGCATTTGGTGGATGTCAGCCAGAACTTGTTTTTCGGAATGGGTCAGAAACACTTGAAACCGAAACTGATGGTGAAGTTATACCAGATGATTCAGGTGTTGCACCATCTGGCTGAACGGGGAATGGGGAGTGCGTTTTTGGAAGCGGTTCGCTCGGTTGAGGAAGCGTCCATGGTATTGATCCGATTGGAACAAGAGATGACCCAAGTGGTGTTGAATGGACGGAGAATGCTCTTAAAGTCCGTGCAAGAGCACATGGCTTCAGGAGACATGATAACCGAGCTAAGTAAGTTGCGCGATCAGTATGCCCTGTTGGTTCAAACCCAACAAGAGCTGTTCGCCAAAGATTTGCAAGCGTGGCATCGGTTGCATCGGCGGTTTTCCCGTCACGTTCCCTTGTACCGCCTCGATTTGTGGTTTGGCCTATGGCAATTATCCCTGTGTTATAGAGGAGTGCTGCGAGCGTTGAATCTGAATCATCGCCGGCATGCGGAAGAGTCCGGGGTATGTCAGGATACGATGCCGCAAACGGAGAAGGAACCGCTCTTGCTCACCTCGATTTATGTGAAGAACCGCAATCCGCGAAATTCGATTTCAAGTTAAGGGCAAAGAGAATGTGAGCTCTCCCGATGGGGAAGAGCTTTTATGTTTGGATCGCTTCTTGTTTTCCTTTGTCGATGTCCACGAACATCAACAGCAAGATGCCGATGAAGAAGAAGAGGGAAAGGGCGGCAATACCGGCACGACTCGTTCCGGCCCATTGGCCCACGAGTCCAAAGACGGCAGGGCCGAAGACAGAGGCGAACTTGCCGGAGAGTCCAAAGAAACCGAAGAACTCGGCGTTGTGGGCAGGTGGAACCATCAGGCTGAAAATCGAGCGGCTTAGGGCCTGGCTTCCTCCCTGCACGAAGCCAACCATAATGGCCAGCAGATAAAAATGAAGGCTAGTTGTCATAAAATAGCCCAAGGTGACGATGATGAGATAGATGATCAAGGTGAGGATGAGGGTGAGCTTGGTTCCGATTCGGTCTGCGATGTTGGCGAACAACAAGGTGCAGGGGATTCCGACAAATTGGGTAATGAGCAAGGCGGCGATGAGATCCCCTTGGGCGATGCCAATCTCGGTTCCATAGATGGTGGCCATCTTGATAATGGTATTGATGCCATCATTGAAAAACCAGAAGGCGAGCAGGAATTTGAGCAATTCGGGATTCCGGTGGATGCGCCGCAAGGTTTGGATGACCGTGGAGAAGCCTTGGCGCATGATCTGGGTGGTGGATCGGCTTCCTGATGTTTTCGGCGGTTCGGGTACATGTTTAAACAGAGGGGTGGCAAAGCCCCACACCAGATTCCCACAGTCAGGAAGGAAAGCTGGGTGGCCAAGAGTTTACTGATGCCGATCGTTTCATGAAACTGGATCATGACCAGATTAATGGTCAACAGGATGCCGCCGCCGATATATCCATAAGCATAACCGAGGGAAGAAACCTGATCTCTTTTCTCTTCTGGGGCGATCTCTGTCAGAAAAGCGTCCATAAAAGATGTTGGCACCAGAGAAAGCCAGCGTGCCCAGAAAGACGAGCAGGGAAGCCCAGAGCCAATCCCCTTCGCCAATCGTGACCATCAAGAGGGAAGAAGTGGTTCCCAAGAGAGTGAAAAACCGCAGAAAGCCTTTTTTCTTGTTGGTGACATCGGCAATGGCCCCGAGCAGGGGAGAGAGAAACACAATCATGATCAATGAGAGCGATTGGGTGTAACCCCAATAGGCGGTCGATGTGGTAGGATCGAGTCCTTTCCCCGCCACATCGGAGAAGAAAATGGGCATTACCGCTGCCATGATGGTCGTGGCAAAGGCGGAGTTGGCCCAATCATACATGGCCCAACTACGAATCACTTGTCGATTCATGAGAGGAATCCTCCAATTCATGGAAAGATGGTTCGCTTCAGTGAAGAGATGGCTCGTTGCAACTAAGTTTAGTAGGGGGCGAATAGTGGGTTCGAGTTAGATTTCCTTTAAAATTAAACACCCCTTTTCTTTTTCCTGCATATAAGTTCATTTAAAGATGTATGAACTAACTCCGATCTCTACTCTAATGAGGGGGGTTCGTGATAGAATGGAAGGTAGTAGGTTCGGATCTTAAAAAAGTAAAAATCAGATTTAAAGGGGAAGCGCTGTATGAGGCTGAAAGAACAAGGGGAGATGATCAACGGGACGTACCGTGTGCTCAAAACATTTCCATTTGTCATCGGCACCCTGTATTATACGGAAGTGAGCCTGGATTCGGGTATCGCATATACCCGTTTTATCCATGCGCTTGAGCTGGGGGCGATGCCACAGCAAGTGGAGCCGGAGGCGATTTCGGCGCGGGATGAGTCCGTTTTTTTTCCGGTGCGGGAAGTGTTTGTGGAAGACGGCGTCTTGTATCAAGTGTTTCGCCGCTTGGAAGGAATCCTCCTTGCTCATCATTTAATTCAGCATTCTCCTCTAAACTTGAAAGAAGCCGTCTGGATAGCGCGGGGAATCGTAAATCACCTGCTACGGTTATATGGAGAGAACCAATTGACGATCATCCATCCGCAAAATATTGTGTTGACTCCCGGCAAGGCGATCCGCTTCTTATATGGCGGGGCTTGGGGGACGATTCCCAAAGGGGTGGTTCCCCAAGTGGATCAGAAGACGAACCAACTTGTCGATTCATATACGCTGGGAGCATTGATTTATAGAATGTTAACGGGAAAAAACCCCATGGGCGTTGGCTTGACGATTCCGCCGATTTCCACCTATTGCGCGGAGTGCCCGCCCGAGTTGGATGAATGGGTTAGCCGCACATGTTCATTTGATCTCCATAAGCGACCGACGATTAGTGAAACAGCCGATTTTCTGGAATGGTTAATAGAACGAAGGGTGAAAGTTGGAGGAGAGCGTGATGAGTGAGTTTAAAAAGAAAGGCGACAAGATACAAGGTACATATGAGATTATCAATGTGTTTCCCTTTGTAGAAGGGGTTCTTTATTATACCACCATGAAGAAAGAAGGGCAGCTGGATTCCGGGCACACTCGCTTCATTCATGCGGTCGAGATGAAGAAAAAGCCGGCTGATTACGAACTGGATGAGTTGATGTCACGCAATCAGGAAATGTTCTTCCCGATTCAAGAAGTGTTTTTGGAAGATGGGAAGCTGTATCAGGTATTCAATAAGATGGAAGGGATTCTGTTAGGAATCTATCTGATGCGCACCGCTCCGCTCGCGATGGATGAAGTCGCCCGGATACTGAAAATGGTCACCAACCATTTGATGCAGTGTTACGATGAAGAGCAGTTTGCGCTGGTGGATCCGCAGAATATGATGATTACCTCGACGGGGGAAGTCCGCTTCTTGTTTGGCGGGCCCAAGCGACTGTTTGGGGTGACGCGCCGTGAAGCGGAAGATGTGAAGAAAGTGGCCCAATTGCTGTACCAGATGCTCACAGGAAAACGAGTCGATGACAAAGCCGACAAAGTGGAGCAAGTGAAAGCGACGCGGAAGGATATGTCGCTCGAGCTGGAAAGCCTGATTCAACGCGCGTTGTCATCAGATCCATTAAAACGGCCCCGCGTTCAGGATTTCTGGCGGTGGGCTGAGCAGTATGAAGAGAAAAAGCAGAAAAAGGCCAAACCGGCAACGGAAGCCCTGCCGGATAAAACGAGCACTCCTGAAACCAAGACCGCAGAAGCTTTGCCGACCTCAGTGAAAGGGAAGCAGCCGGTGAAAGGCCAAGCGGTCGGGGAACGCCCGCGGGCGCGTCGGCCGATTCTGGCGCTGATCGGTGTGGTCGCCGTGTTGGCCTTGGCTTTTATGGCGTTTTCATGGTTGAGTGGCGATTCGGCAGAAGATGTCTTGGCCGCCGGGGGCATTCTTGACCCGACGGTAGAGCAAGGAAGCGAGCAAGCTTTCGCCTATTATCAGCAATCCAACTTGGCGTATGACCGCAAACAGCTGGAACAGGCGATTGACTTGGGGCGGAAGGCGCTCAGTGCCGATTTGGGCAAAAAAGAATACTACATCAACCTGGCCAATATGTATGGCGTGGCGCAAGAATACGAAAAAGGGAAGCAAGTGCTGGAAGCGGCAATCATTGCATTTCCTGAAGAAGCGAGACTGTACGATGACTTGGGGGTCTTCGCTTACTACTTGAAAGATTATTCCCGCGCGATGGAAGCGGCGGACCGTGCCGTAAAGCTAAATCCCAGTGCAGGGTCTTATTATTATCATCAAGGAAAAATCTACGGGGCTTTAAAGCAGTATGACAAGGCGATCCAGTCCCTTCGCTACGCCACGATGGTCAGCAAAAAGACCTCCCGCTATTACCATGATTTAGCCGTATTTCTCAACACCAAAGGCGAGTTGGACGATGCGATTAACGAAGCCAAAAAAGCGGTGAAATACGCCGATCGCGATGAAGAGAAGTACTATCTCACCCTGGGGGTACTTTACCTGAAGAAATGGGAACAAATCTCCAAAAACAATTCCCTCAGTGAAGAGAAGAAAGAAGAGGAGATGGCGGATTACACCAAACGGGCGTATCGCGCGTTTGATGATGCGGTGGATAAAGAGAAACGATTCCCAGAGGGACAATACTACAAGGCGTTGGCACATTATTTGCATGGTAACTTCAAATCGGCGAACTATGCGGCGGAGAAAGCGGCGGAGTTGGAGCCGAACAATGCCACGTACCTATATCAGTTGGGACTGACGTACATCGCGTTGGGGGAAAAAGAGAAAGCCTTGGGTGCGCTTGAAAAAGCTTACCAGATTGACGCAAATAACGCCTTGGTGCAAGAAGCGATCAAAAAAGCCCAGATGATCAAGCCAAAACCGGCATCGCCTAAAAAGGAGGAGAAGAAGGATGAAGAAACCGATGCGAAAAAATCGTAAACGCTGGGTTGGCGGGCTATTTTTCACCATTTTTGGGGTGGGAGCGCTTCTCACCTTCGCCTCCGACAGCGAGGCGTTGCCTCCCATTGTGGTGCAGACGCCTTCATTGCAAATGGAACTGGAACAGATCGATTTCCCACCTGTTCAAGCGGGAACAGAAATAAAAGCGAAAGCGCAAGAGGAAGAATAGATCAGCTCAATGAGCTGGTCTTTTTTTATAAAGCGTTGTGTGGCCAAAGGGAAATCAGGCTCCCGCCCATACGGATGAAAAGCCACTTGCCGGATCGGAAAAAGTTCGTTACCGTCGGCGAATCGATTCGTCTTAACTTTCTTTCATTTCTGCCCTTGCTTGACTTCCGATATCCCAGATAGTAATATAATTCTTGTCTTTAATATCATATGGGGCTATAGCTCAGCTGGGAGAGCACCTGCCTTGCAAGCAGGGGGTCAGCGGTTCGAATCCGCTTAGCTCCACCAAAACCAAAGTTGCACCTCGGTTAGGGGGTGCAACTTTTTTGCGGTCTTTTACAGGATTAGGCAAACAACCTATAGAATTACAGTGAAAGTTCAAAACGACTCCGTTTATCGCAAAATTACCCCTTTTGCGAATATTGCATAATAATGTAGAATTGGATAATGAAACCAAAAGAGGATCGCCGGAGAAAATTCGCAGACCAGAAGAGGGTGTTCGTGACAATCATGATGAGAGAGGGAGGCGTCTTATGAAGAACAAGTGGATGAAAATCGGGGGCGCGGCATTGATGACTGTGGCAATCGTCGCGGCCGTGATCCAGCATGTGCGGGCAGATGAGTCGGTCAAGGTAAGTCGGTTGACATCCGTAAAGTTGAAAGAAACCTTTACCACATCGGGCAAGTTGGAGTCGGCAAAGAAGCAAGAGGTCTATGTGCAACCGGAACGCGGTGAGATAAAGCGAGTGTTGGTGGAAACGGGAGAGAAAGTGGCGAAAGGCGATCGGCTGGTTGAGTATGAAGGCGCGGCGGGAGGCAGCACTTTTGTGACAAGCAAGATGAACGGCACCGTCGTCAGAGCGGAAAACATCCTGGTTTCGGGTCAAGGGGGGAACGGACCGATTGTCGTCGTAGCGGACATGTCTCAGTTGAAAGTGGTGGCCAACATTTCCGAATTTGACATCATGAAAGTAAAAGTGGGGCAATCCGCCAGGGTGATGACCGAAGCCATGCCGGAAAAAGGATGGCAAGGCAAGGTGAAGGATGTGGGCATGCTGCCCAATGAGCATGGATTGGCTGAAGATGAGCAAGTCAATATCCGGTGGAGATTACGCTTGGTGGCAAACCTCCCTTTAAGATTGGAACCAAGTTAATTGTGGATATTGTTACGTCCAATGCCGAGGCGATGAGCCTTCCCGCCACTGCGGTCGTGGAACGGGAGGAGCAACAAGTGGTCTATGTGGTCCGTGAGGGGAAAGCGGTGGAAAAGGCTGTTCGGGTCGGCAAACGGAATGAACAGTGGGTGGAGATCTTGTCGGGTCTTCTGGCCAGCGATCAGGTCGTCGTCAATCCATCAAAGGGATTAGTGAACGGGATGGACGTGAATGTGCAATGATCGAGTTGCTGGGCATTCACAAAACATATATGCTGGGTAATCACGAGATGACCGTGCTGAACAACATTCATCTGGCGATCTGCCCCGGTGAATATGTGGCCATCATGGGACCCTCGGGATCGGGGAAGTCCACCTTGATGAATGTGATCGGATTGTTGGATCGACCAACGGAGGGGCGCTATTTGCTTGATGGAAATGATGTGTTTGCGGAGACGGATCGCCGATTGGCGCGAGTGAGGAACCGGACGATCGGTTTTGTGTTTCAACAATTTCAATTGTTGCCGCGGATGAATGCGCTACAAAATGTGGAGTTGCCGTTGACCTATGCGGGATTGCCAAAGGCGGTGAGGGAACATAGGGCCATGATGGCGCTGAAGAAAGTGGGATTGGCTGGACGAAGCGGGCATCGTCCAGCGGAATTGTCAGGGGGGCAACAGCAAAGGGTGGCGATCGCCCGGGCATTGGTGACCGATCCCAGAGTGTTGCTGGCGGATGAGCCGACAGGCGCCCTTGATTCGGTATCCAGCCAAGTGGTGTTGAACTTGTTTGATGAGCTACATAGCGAAGGACGGACGATCGTGATGATCACCCATGACGCGGAGGTGGCCGAGCGTGCCGAGCGGGTCATTCATATCCGTGATGGGCGGATCATTAAAGATGGGGTGCCGATCAAAGGAATGGTGTTGACATGAAGCTCACCGAATATATGCGCATGGCTATAAACTCGGTATTGGCCCATAAATTGCGTTCATTTCTAACGATGTTGGGGATTGTTATAGGAGTGGCCTCCGTCATCGTAATCGTGGGAATTGGCCAAGGCGGTAAAGACCAGCTGACCCAAACATTTGCCGGGAAGGAAAATGCCATTACCCTCACACCTAAAAAAGAGAAGAAAAAATTATCCCTCTTGCCTGCTGACAAACAGTCGGCATTCACCCGGAAAGACTTGGACGCATTGAAGCATATTCCAGAGGTGAAGCGGGTGATGGGTTTCAATTATATCGGCGGAACGATTCAGCATCGGGATAAAGAGATAGAAAGGGCTTTTATATACGGGATCGATACGAATGAGCATATCACGTCCAACGGCTCGGAATTGGCCGAGGGGAGAATGTTTCATAGTGGAGATTACAGCAGTACCAGCGGGGGAGTCATCATTTCCTCCGTCGTGGCACAAGAATTATTTCCCGGGCAACATCCGTTGGGCAAGATCGTATGGATTAAAGAACAACCGCTAAAAGTGGTAGGCGTGCTGGCAAAAAGCAAAGGGATCAAGGACCTTTTGCAAATTCCGGAAGTCTATTTACCAACGCTTACTTGGAGCAGTGTTTTTGGCAAGATGAAGTTGGACACCGTCACCATTCAAGTGAAAGACCCCGGCAAAATCGAGCAAGTCGGCCAACAAGCGGTGCAATTGCTACATCGAAACCATAATGAGCAAGATAAATATGAAGTGCAAAATTTAGAGCAAGTGACAGAGGGAATCAACCAGGTTGCCGATATTATGACAGTGGTGATCGGCAGCATTGGAGGGATTTCCTTATTGGTGGGCGGAATCGGGGTGATGAATATCATGCTCGTTTCCGTGACGGAACGGACGCGGGAAATTGGGATTCGCAAAGCCCTTGGGGCGACCAAACACCATATCTTGATCCAGTTCCTCGTTGAAGCGGTAACGATCTGTGTCCTGGGTGGGGGACTGGGAATAGCCATTGGCGTTGGCGTCGCATGGATGATTGATTACATGGGAATTTGGCCTGCAACCGTCTCCATGCCAGTCGCGTTCGGTGGGGTTGTTTTTTCCCTGATTTTCGGGGTCGCCTTTGGTTTGTTGCCTGCAAAGAAGGCGGCTCAACTTAACCCGATTGACTGCTTGCGTTACGAATGAACAAAAATGAAGGAGCGTTGGGGAATGACGCCCTTCATTTTTTGCATATTTTTACGAAAAGGGGGAAAAGGGTAATGATGAAAAGGATAAAGGAGGCAAGGGGTTGTGGATGAGGAGCAAAAGAAAAGCGGGAGAAACCGGCTGCTATCCTGGTTAGGCGGGTTGGGTGTGCTGATCCTCAGCTTGGGTGGGAAGCTAAAGGCGTTGTTACCGCTGTTGAAGTTTGGCAAATTTGGTGGCACATTGATCACCATGTTTATCTCGATTGGCGGCTATGCGTTGTTCTATCCACTAGAGTTTGCGGTCGGACTTGTCATTATGATTTTTATCCATGAAATGGGACATGTATGGGCTGCGCGCCTCAAAGGCATTCCGGTTTCGGCGCCATCGTTTATCCCATTTTTGGGCGCGCTCATCACGATGAAGCGCCAGCCCGCGGATGCGGAAACGGAAGCGTTCATCGCTTATGGAGGACCCCTGTTGGGCACGATCGGCGCGCTTTTGTGTTATGGTTTGGGCCTATGGCTGGATCAACCGGTTCTCTTGGCGATCGCCATGGTTGGTTTTATGCTTAATTTGTTTAATATGATCCCGGTGCATCCTTTGGATGGGGGAAGAATTGTTACGGCCGTGACGCGTTGGTTGTGGGTGGTGGGTCTCATTATCGGCGCGGTCCTGATCTTCTGGTTGCAAAGTTGGCTTTTAATCGTGATTTATCTGTTGTTTGTCATGGAACTATGGTTTACATACGGTCGTAAAAAACGGCAACCCAAGCCGCGGACGTTCCATGTGGAAGCCAAAATACCCGAACGGCGGTTTTATGAGGAAGGAATGTGGATTCCGGGAGAGGATCACCGCCGCTCATTGCCGTTTCGCCAATATTGTGCGTTGAAGGATCAAACCCATCTTGTCTCAGTCGAGTATCCCGGTTTAGGCACCATCGCCACATTTGAGTTGCAAGGGGAAGTCCACGAAATGAATTTGGTCAAGACCTTCCCTCCCGCCGAGGAGCATGGGGAAGTGCGCATGATTTTGGAAGGGCGATTCACCCCGGAACGGGTTGGAGCGATTGCCCAAGATGAGAAATATTACAGTGTGTCACCCAAGAAGCGGTGGGCTTATGGCGTGGCATATTTCGGATTGATCGCATTTCTCGGTTATATGGTTTATCTGATGGGCCAAACCCCGCTGGCGCAAATGGGTGGATCTTAATAAGAAAAAGAGGAATCCTATCAGGTTGGATAGATTCCTCTTTTTTAGTGGAATTAGCTCATAGGTTGGGTAACGAGAATGACTCTCGTTCACTTATTTTATCAAAAGTTTAGTCATCTGGGAAATGGATTGAAACTATTTTATCGTAATCGTTCTCTCTGTGTGGTCATGAACTTTGCCTTTTTCCACGTGCAACTTGATTTGGTATGTGCCTGGCTCAGGGAAAGACAGGCGGGTTTCATAGCGGCCGTCCTTGGTTTCTGCCGTATCGGAAAACGCGTGTTTGCTGTTGCCTTCTTTCCAATATTCAAACTGGACATCCGCATCGGCAAACGGCTTATTTTCTTTGGTGACATGGCCAATGATCGCTACTTGTGCTCCTGCTTTGGCTTCGTCGGGCGCTTCGATATGCAAGTGAAGCCCGCTGTCGTTGTGGTGGCCGTTGGAAGCGTGGCCATCGGAAGCATTCGGGTCGCCGACGACAAAGGTGGCATTGATCATCTGGTGGGTGGCCGGTGTGGTTACGTGCACAACCACCACATGCTGCCCATCTTCTTTAAATGCGCGGGCGGCTTGGTAGACGCCATCCTTTTCCTTTTTCGCCGGGATCATTTCATGTTTGTTGCCCTGCTTCCATACTTCAAATTCCACCTTGGCATCTCCAACAGGTAGCTTATTGGCGGTGATATTCGAAATAAGTTTAACAGACTCACCCTTGCTGGGATGGGTCGGATTCGTTTTAAAAGTAATGGTTAATTGGGTGGGTTGGGGATTTTGTCCGTGGTGCTGATGGTGCTGAGCTTGGTCTGTGTTGAGATTGCATGCTGTCAATAGCCCAAACACAGAGAGGAGACCCACTAAGAACATGGCTGTTTGTCGTTTCATTCCAACTTACTCCCTTCTGATCCTGTCGAAAGGCTCAACCCCTATTGTTATCCATTCTGCGCTGATTGACTATCCCTCTTTCGGGCTATCTTTCCCTGACCCGACCTGAAACTGTTGGGAGACCCAACCTTGTTCAACGGCGAAACGGGCCAGTTGCACACGGTTATGCAAGTGTAGCTTCTGCATGATATTTTTGAGATGGTTTTTGACGGTGTACTCCGAAATCATGCAGATGGCGGCGATTTCACGGTTGCTGAGCCCCTTTGCCACATGCGTGAGGATCTCTTGTTCACGCCCGGTTAGCTTGGTTGAGGTGGTCTTGTGGGGGGAAAGGGTGAATTCATGCAAAATCCGGCTGGCGATTTCTTTCGGCATCGGTGCCTCATCAGCTGCGATCGAGCGCAAATAGGTTAACCACATGGAGGGATTCAAGTTTTTCAACAGGTAGCCTTGCGCTCCCTTTTTCAGTGCCTCAAACAGATCGGACGCATCATCGGACACGGTGACCATCACAATTTTGATAGAAGGATATTGCTCTTTGATTAACCTTGTTGCTTCCAAGCCATTCAATCCCGGCATGTTGATATCCATCAAAACCATGTCGGGCATCAGTTTCTCCGCCAATTGAACCACTTCAAAGCCATCTTTGGCCTCCCCCACCAAATGGAATGAGGGATCTTGTTCGATAATCAGCCTCATGGCCTGACGGGCGTGTTCATGATCATCGCCGATGAGAATGCGACAAGGTTCTTGCATTTAGGTGTCCTCCCGTCGTTTGATTTGGAGTCGGGTGATGCCGTTTTCCCGCGTGAAGCTGAAGGAGGCCTTCATGTTGCGGGCCCGCTCCTGCATAATCTTCAGGCCGAAGCGATCATGGTGTTGAAAAGGATCGCCGGTAAACCCTTTGCCGTCATCGAGCACCGTCAGGGACCAGCCGGACTGAAGCGGTTCTAATCGCAGTGTGACATGCTCGGCGGAGGCATGTTTGCGAATGTTGGTTAAGGCTTCTTGTATGCAGGCGAACAACTCCACTTTTTCACGGGGATTTAAGCGTTCTTCCTTTAATGTGAGTTCGGCTTCCAACGGGATTCCCGTGTCGAGCCGGAATTGGTTCAACCAATGGCTCAGCCGCTCCTGCCAGACATGGGAAGCGGCGGTGGAAGAGTGCTTAAGATTGTAGATCGATTGGCGCACATCATCATGGATTTGGCGCAAATGTTTATGCACTTGGTTGAGTTCGCCATCATCGTATTTCTGCTTAAGGTGGTCCAATTGCACCGAGCACAAGAATAAGGTTTGCGCGATCCCGTCGTGCAATTCCCGGGCAATGCGTTCCCGTTCTTTTAAAACGGCTTTTTCCGCACGTTCTTTTTTTAGTTCTTCTTGCATTTTTTCATAGATGACAAACAAGCGAAGCAGTAACGTGATGGTAACGAGAAACACGATGACAGGCGTGAGGATATTGCCCGCATCCATGGAGAGATACGAAAGGAGAAACTCATGCCGCACATATTCCCACAGCCCCACCACGATCGTTGGGATGATCAGGATCAGCCATTTAATCTGTTGGTAACGCAACTTTATCACTCCGTCACAAAATCATGCTTCCTCCATATATCATGAAGCACACCGTTTAATCTGTAAACAAAAAGGAAAAGGCAGCCCGGTGGATGGGCTGCCGTGAGGAAGATCGGGGCGAAGGCGTGATTTACCCGTTCCGTTTGAGTTTACCCGTTTTCATCGCGTAATTCTCAGCCAAATGGAAAACAAACAAACCCAGGGGGATCAAAACAAGGCCGATGCCCAAGAGAGCGAACAAGCTGTGGCTTAGGTCGATGATCCCTGCCCCTTGGAGAATGGCCTTTCGTGCGGCATCAAGGGCATAAGTGGCTGGAGAGAGGGTAGACAAAGGTTGAAGCCATTCCGGCAAGACGCGAATATCATAGTAAACACCGGAGACGAGTAGAATCACACCTTGAATGATGTGGGTCGCTTGTGAACCGCGCTCAGGCGAGAGAAGGGGCAAGATGGCGGCAATCAGCCCCAGGCCGATGAATGCGGGACTGGCCACCAACAAGACGGTAAGCGCGCTGACGAGGTTGGCCTGATCCATCGATAAATCAAAGAAGAAAGCGACAGCAACCAAGACAACGATCGTGCGCACGGTACCATAGAGGATGGCAAAGAAACACATGCCAACCAGGTGGGTGATCCGTCGAATGGGTGCCATAAACGTATATTCAATGGTGCCTTCCCACCGCTCCCATGTAATGGAGTTGGAGACTTCCTCAAACTGAATCGACATGAACCCCCAGAAGAGGGCCCCGATGACCAAATAGAGGACGGTGGTTTCCCGTTCGGCGCCATTTACCGTTAGTCCGATTAAGCCGATGGTCAAGGTATTCACGATGTTGTAGAAGAGAAAGACCAGTTCCCAGGTGATATAACGCTTCACCAGGCTGAAACTTCGTTCGACAAAGGCATACATTGCATGAAACTCAATCCATTTCATCCGCTTGCACATCCTCCCATGATTTGCCTGTCAATTGAAAGAAGACTTCCTCCAGAGAATCGGCCCCAACTTGCCGTCTCAGCTCCGCGGCGGTATCGAGTGCCACGATTTTTCCGTTGTCGATAATGGCGATGCGGTCACACAATCGCTCCGCTTCATCCATGTCATGCGTCGTCAGGATGATGGTCGCGTCGTGGGATGACATCACTTCCTCCACATACTCTTGCACGTCGCGTTTAGACTTCGGGTCGAGACCGGTGGTCGGTTCATCCAGTAAGACGAGGGTAGGGGAAGTCATCAGGGCGCGGGCGATGGCCACTTTTTGTTGCATCCCGCGTGACAGATTTTCCAGGGATGTGAGTGCTTTGTCCGGTTTCATGCCCAACCGGTTGAGAATGGCGAGCGCTTTTTCTTGGCCTTCATGCGGAGACATCCCGTAAAGGCGGGCGGCGTAGCGCAAGTTTTCCAATGAGGACAGTTTTTTGAAGAAGGCGGCCTCCACAGACACCCGATTGATGAGGCGACGGACGGCTTGCTGTTCTTTGATGACATCATGGCCAAAGATGGTTAATGTCCCGCTATCAGGATAAAGCAAGGTGGAGAGCAAGCGGATCAGCGTCGATTTGCCTGAGCCATTGGGGCCGAGCAGACCAAACACTTCCCTCCGGTATACGTGGAAAGACACGTGGTCGACCGCTTTGATCTCCCTGTTTTTGCCGAGAAAGAAATTCTTCAGGGAGCGGCTTCCTTTGATCGGTTCATGGAAAATCTTGCAGACGTCTTCGCAACGAATGGCAATTTCCTGACGGTGTCGCGGTTGTTGTTCCCCGGCTTCCGCCCTGTGGGTTAATGTTGAGGTATCAGACAAGAGGTTCCCTCCTTTTTTAATTGGCCATCTTTCCAAAGTGCATGCTGCTTATGTGTTACAGCCAGTAACGTTGGATATCGTGAAGCAGTTCGGTGCGATCTATCTTGTCGCCGATAATGCTTTCGCGGAAGGAGCGAGGTCCCTCGATCATCCAGAAATCGGTGAGCAGTTGATTGCTTCGGTTGTGGGGGAATTCGTGTGAAACACGCTCGGTTTTACGCGCAAATAAACGAAATATTTACAAATCCTCCTTTATTTTCTGCCCCTGGCAAAAAACACCACAGGCCGTCAAACCTGTGGTGTGCAAGGAAAAATATAAACACCACAGGCGTAAACGACCTGCGGTGTGACTTTGCTAAGGCTAAATGTGGAAAGAAACACACCTTTGTTCATTGAGGTCGTCTGCGGGGGGAGTGGTATGCAATTGGATATAGGCAACAACGCCCAAAGGCATACCTGTGTTAGCAAGTAGAAGAAGCTTATTCATGGTGACGACCTCCTTTACAAAGGGTGTTTTAGTATTTTAAATTTTATATTTTAGTCACAGTTTTGTCAATTGTATTTGTGAAAAAATGTGGAAGTTTATTTCAATTGATCTTTTTCGTTTCTATATCTAATTGATTTCAGGTTTTTTCAACTTTAGCTATAAAATAAGAAGGAATCAATTTGGAAAGAAGGAGATCATATGAAAGCGATTATCTTTGATTTGGACGGAACGTTGTTTCAAACAGAAAAAGTGGGGGTGCCCGCTTTTCGGGAAACGTTTGCCCAATTACGACGGGACGGGTTATATCAAGGGGAGCTTCCCACGGATGAGAAGATCCGGTCGGTATTTGGGATGACGCATGAAGAGATTTGGGAAACGTTGCTGCCTCAGTCAAGTGATGAGGTTCGCCATCTTGCTGACAAACTTATGTTGGCGAAGGAATTGGAGTTGTTTGAGAAAGGCGTGGGCCAATGTTATCCAGGTGTGGAAGAGACATTAAACCAATTGGTTGCCCAAGGGTGGACCTTGTTTATCGCGAGTAACGGCGTTGGCCCTTATGTGCGCGGAGCTTTAAGTTCTAAAGGATTAATTTCTTTATTTAAGGGAATTTATACAGCAGGAGACTATGAAACGGAAACAAAAGTGGACCTAGTTCGAATTTGCAAAGAAACCCATGGAATTACACATGGATTTATGGTGGGTGACCGAAGCTCTGATGTTCGCGCCGGCAAAGAGAACGGCTTGACGGTCATCGGTTGCCGGTACGCGGATTTTCCCCAGTTTGGAAAGGAAGACGAGTTGCAAAGTGCCGACCATACCGTGTCAACATTTCCTGAACTCCTGACCATTGTCAACGGCAATCAATGAAGTCCAGGCTGACAAGCTCTTGCTTTCTGCCACAACCGATCACGGCAACGCGGTTTGCGAGCCGGCAATAAGGATGTAAATGATCGGACTCGGATAAATGTGGAACGATACTGACGATGGCATATGCCGACCGAAATCCGGCATTTGGACCATCACAGCGAAAGAGGGGAGGGCATGCCATGGATCAATTGTGGGCAATCCCATACTTGGATATCACCTGGCGCCTGTTTTTGGCTGCACTGTTAGGGGGCATTGTCGGATGGGAACGGGAGCGGCACAATCATCCGGCGGGGTTTCGAACCCATATCTTGGTTAGTTTGGGATCCGCGCTGATTATGCTGATTTCCATCTATGGGTTTACCGATTATATGGACGAAAGTCAAGTGCGATTTGACCCTGCGCGATTAAGCGCCCAAGTGGTAAGCGGGATCGGCTTTTTGGGTGCGGGGACCATTATGCGCCACCGCGCTTCCGTGACGGGGCTCACCACTGCGGCATCACTGTGGGTTGTCTCGGGAATCGGTTTGGCTGTGGGGGCGGGCTTCATGTTTGCGGCGATTTTGACCACCGTCTTCGCCTTGGTCAGTTTGGAGTTGCTGACACGAATGGAGAAGTTCCTCATTCGAAAAAGGGAATTCTGCTTGCTTCATATTCTGGTCACAGATGAGCCGGGCAAATTGGGACAACTCACGTCACTGATTGGCGAAAAAGGCGGAAGCGTGCGCAAGGTGAATATTGAGGAAGACGAGGAATCGTCAGACATGTTAGAGATCACCTTTACGGTTCGCTTGCCGCAAAAGTTGGCCCTGACCGAGTTAATTGATGAGATGCGCAAAGTCGAAGGCGTAAAGAGCGTGCGGACAGACTGATGGGGAACTGGTCGAAACGGAAGAGGTCTGAATCTCCGGGGCAGGCTCAGCGTCCTCCCACTTCTTTGAATATGGACGGAATCGCAGTAATGAATCGGTTGATTTTGGTTCAAAATAATAAGGAAGGGTCTTGGCAATGTGCAAAATTTTATCTATAATTTAATCGTAAGGTCAAAGTTAGTCAAAGTCAGCAGGAGGTTGTCCGAATGAGTAGTATTTCGGACATTATCGAACGTTATCTCAAGAAAATCTTAAATGAGAGCGAGACGGGAGTCATTGAAGTAAAGCGAAGTGAATTGGCCGATATTTTTCAATGCGTTCCGTCGCAAATCAATTATGTCATCAGTACCCGCTTTACGGTTGAAAAAGGTTATATCGTGGAAAGCAAGAGAGGCGGCGGCGGTTATATCCGCATCCAGAAGGTCCGTTTCAAAAACAGCCGTGAAGTGTTTGAAGAGATGCTTGAGCAGATCGGTGAAGCGGTCCCGCAACTGACGGCGGAACACGTGATCGTCCGCTTGGTTGAGGAGAAGCTGATGACCAAGCGTGAAGCGATTTTGATGCAACGCTTGATTTCGCGGGAAACATTGCAGCTGCCGATTCCGTTGCGCGATCAGATGCGGGCGCGGATGATGCGCATACTGATTACAACATTATTTACAAGCAAAGGAGAGTGACGGCCGATGCTCTGTCCTGAGTGCGGAAAACGGCCGGCCACACTTCATTACACTAAGATTGTGAATGGGGAAAAAACAGAATTCCATCTGTGCGAAGTGTGTGCCCAAGAAAAAGGCGATGTCATGTCTGGGTTTGAACATGGATTCTCTTTTCATCAACTGTTATCGGGGCTGCTCAATTTCAACTCCTCTCCCCAAGAAGCATATAAACCGCAAACGTTACGCTGTAATACCTGTGGTTTGACGTATAACCAATTCAGCAAAATCGGCCGGTTTGGCTGTGGCAACTGTTACAAAACCTTTCGCGAGCGCTTGGATCCTTTGCTGCGGAGGGTGCATGGGCACTCCTCCCACCGGGGGAAGATTCCGGAACGCGCTCAAGGGGAATTGAAGTTAAAAAGGGAATTGGAACAATTGAAAGCCGAGCTGGCATCCAAAATCCAAGCGGAAGAGTTTGAAGAAGCTGCCCGCCTGCGTGACCAAATCCGTTCATTACAAGAGAAATTGGAACAATAGGGGTGAATCGCATGTCGCTTGAACATTTTATGCAAAATGCGATCAGTGAATGGATGCGCGTCAAAGGTCCGCAGTCGGATATTGTTTTCTCTAGTCGTGTGCGCATTGCCCGCAACTTGGCGGGTCTTCCGTTTCCGATGTTGAGCACCCAATCGCAAGCGGAAGAAGTGGTGCGCAGAGTGGAGGAAGCGTGGAAGAAAGAGCGATTAGCTGTTTTAAAAGATGCGGAATTGATTCGTATGTCCGATCTCACTGATCTGGAAAAGCGGGTCTTGGTTGAGAAGCATTTGATCAGTCCGATGTTGGCTGAGGAATCCCGGAATGGCGCAGTGCTTTTAAGCCAGGATGAATCAGTCAGTATCATGATCAATGAAGAAGACCATGTTAGAATCCAGGTATTGTTTCCAGGCCTTCAATTGGAGAAAGCGTGGAAATTGGCAAGTCAGATTGATGATTGGTTAGAATCTCATCTCACTTATGCATTTGAAAGTGATTACGGATATTTGACCAGTTGCCCGACCAATGTTGGCACAGGGATACGGGCATCCGTCATGGTTCATTTGCCGGCGCTGGCGATGACACAACAGTTGAACCGCCTGATTCCCGCCATCACCCAAGTGGGATTGGCTGTAAGGGGAATTTACGGCGAAGGGAGTGAAGCACTGGGACAACTTTACCAAGTTTCCAACCAAGTCACCTTGGGGCAGTCGGAAGAGGAAATTTTGGATAACCTGCAAGGAGTTGTCCGCCAGATGATCGAACATGAGCAAATAGCAAGGCGGAGACTTCAGGAGATGTCCCTGACCCAATTGGAAGACCGAGTGCATCGATCCTATGGCACCTTGGCCCATGCGCGCATCATCGATTCCAATGAGGCGATGAAACGCTTGTCCGATGTCCGTTTAGGCATTGATATGGGATTGATTGTCGGGGTATCGGCCAATGTGATGAATGAGTTGATGGTGATGACGCAGCCCGGCTTTTTGCAACAATATGCCGGCAAACGGCTCAACGCTGAGCAACGGGACATCCGACGCGCAAGGCTTATTCGGGAACGGTTGGCAATGGAGCAAACGAATGACCAACAGACTGAATAAAATGCGACACTCCGCTAGCGAAGTACAGTCTGACTCAAGTTCACAAAAGACGTTCGCTAAGAACGGGAGTGGAAACTCCGCCAGCGGAGTACAGTCGTACTAAGCTCACAAAAGACGTTCGCTAAGAACGACTAGTAAAGGCGAGGTGGATTACTATGATGTTTGGGCGATTTACGGAGCGTGCGCAGAAAGTGTTGGCGCTCGCACAGGAAGAGGCAGTTCGTTTGGGACATAACAATATCGGTACCGAACATATTTTACTGGGCTTGGTGCGCGAGGGAGAAGGCATTGCCGCCAAAGCTTTGGTTGCCCTTGGATTGGGCCTGGAGAAAATCTCCAAAGAGGTTGAAAATCTCATCGGTCGTGGCCAAAATCAACCAAGCAACATCGCCTACACCCCTCGTGCCAAAAAAGTGATTGAACTCTCGATGGATGAAGCGCGCAAGCTGGGTCATACCTATGTGGGAACGGAGCATATTCTCCTCGGCTTGATTCGTGAAGGCGAAGGAGTGGCGGCTCGGGTTCTGAACAACTTGGGTGTGAGCCTGAATAAAGCTCGCCAGCAAGTGCTGCAACTGCTGGGTTCGAGCGAAGCTTTATCCAACCATCCCGGGGCCAATAACCATGTGAATACCCCGACTTTAGATAGCTTAGCCCGTGATTTGACTTCGGCGGCCCGGGATGGCAACCTTGATCCGGTGATCGGGCGCAGCAAAGAAATCGAGCGCGTGATTCAAGTCTTGTCCCGTCGGACCAAAAACAACCCTGTGCTGATCGGGGAGCCCGGGGTCGGGAAAACCGCTGTAGCTGAAGGCTTGGCTCAACGGATCATCGATGGTGAAATTCCGGAGACATTGCGCGGGAAACGCGTCATGACCTTAGATATGGGGACTGTGGTGGCAGGAACCAAATACCGCGGCGAATTTGAGGATCGGCTGAAAAAAATCATGGATGAGATTCGCCAAGCGGGTAATATCATTCTCTTTATCGATGAACTTCACACATTGATCGGCGCCGGTGGGGCGGAAGGGGCGATCGACGCATCCAACATCCTCAAACCTGCCCTGGCCCGCGGGGAATTGCAATGCATCGGGGCGACCACTTTGGATGAATACCGCAAATATATAGAGAAAGACGCGGCCCTTGAGCGCCGTTTCCAACCGATCTTGGTAGACGAACCAAGCATTGAAGAGGCGATCTTGATCCTGCAAGGGTTGCGTGACCGCTATGAAGCGCACCATCGCGTGAAAATTACGGATGAGGCGATTGAGCAAGCGGTAAAACTGTCCGACCGCTACATCACCGATCGTTACTTGCCGGACAAAGCGATTGACTTGATTGACGAAGCGGCATCCAAAGTGCGTCTAAAATCTTATATGGTGCCGCCTGAGTTGAAAAAACTGGAACAAAACCTGGAAGAAATCAAGAAAGAAAAAGATGCGGCCGTGCAAAGCCAAGAGTTTGAAAAGGCGGCTTCGCTGAGAGATACCGAACAGAAACTGCGGGAAGAGATTGAAGTGACCCGCAACCATTGGAAACAAGATCAAGGCAAGACTGATTCGGAAGTCAATGCTGAAGATATTGCCGATGTGGTGTCCAACTGGACCGGGATCCCCGTCAAAAAGTTGGCGCAAGAGGAATCGGAACGTCTCCTCAACATGGAAGAAATCTTGCATAATCGCGTCATCGGGCAAGAAGAAGCGGTGAAGTCAGTCTCCAGAGCCATCCGCCGCGCCCGGGCCGGTCTCAAAGATCCCAAACGCCCAATCGGTTCATTTATCTTCCTCGGTCCCACGGGTGTGGGGAAAACGGAGTTGGCGCGCGCTTTGGCGGAAGCGATGTTTGGTGACGAAGATGCGATGATCCGCATCGATATGTCCGAATACATGGAGAAACACTCCACCAGCCGCTTGGTGGGTTCCCCTCCGGGCTATGTGGGATATGAAGAAGGCGGTCAATTGACGGAAAAAGTCCGTCGCAAGCCTTATTCGGTTGTCCTCTTCGATGAGGTGGAAAAAGCGCATCCGGAAGTATTCAACATCCTCCTGCAAGTGCTGGAAGATGGGCGTCTCACCGATGGGAAAGGGCGGACGGTTGATTTCCGCAACACCATCATCATCATGACCTCCAATGCGGGGGCTTCCACCATCAAGAAGAGCGCACGCCTTGGCTTTACCGTGGGGGACACGGCCAAAGATGACTATGAGCAAATGAAGCAAAATGTGATGGAAGAGCTGAAAAAATCCTTCCGTCCCGAATTCCTGAACCGGATCGATGACGTAATCGTCTTCCACCCGCTCCGGGAAGAGCATCTGGAGCAAATCGTATCGCTCATGGCGGATGAACTGAGAAAACGCCTCAAAGAGCAGGACATCAACTTCCGGCTCACCGATGCGGCGAAGAAGCACTTGGCCAAAGAAGGGTTCGACCCGACTTATGGCGCCCGTCCGCTTCGCCGCGCGATCCAGAAGCATATCGAAGACCGGCTCTCCGAAGAGTTGTTGCGCGGCAACATTGCCCGTGGCGAGTCGGTGTTGATCGATTATAGGGACGATAAGCTTGTCGTTGAAAAGGAAGAAGTGACCAAAGGGGCGGCGCAATAAGCAAAACACCACTCATCTGTTGAAGTCAGGTGAGTGGTGTTTCTGTTTATACGCCTAAGTATTTCTTCTTGTCAATGTGGTTGGAAGAACGTCGGGGAAAAGTCGACTTGTGTTCCGTTCCTTGCTGTCAGCGATGATGGAAAAGAATATAAAAGATCATGAAAAATACAAACGCCGAGGTGGTTGTCTGAGGAAAATTGACTCTATTTTAAAATGACGGATGCTAAAAAACAAATTTGTAATATGATGTTTTTGTCAAGATATTTGTTATAATGGGGAGTAAATATAATAGAAGTAAGTAGGGGACGAGCTGTGGCGAAAAAGAAGACGAAGTTTGTGTGTCAGGATTGCGGATATGAATCGGCCAAATGGATGGGCCGTTGTCCTGGATGCGGAGCATGGAACTCCATGGTGGAGGAGATGGAAAGCAAAGGGGCGCATATTCCGGGCACAGGGATAAAAATCCGTGATAAACATGAAAAAGCGACTCCAATCACTCAAGTAGAGAAGCTGGATCAGCCACGTTCCGATACGGGAATCAAAGAATTGAATCGCGTTTTGGGTGGGGGCTTGGTGCCAGGTTCTTTTATTTTGGTTGGTGGAGACCCCGGAATCGGCAAGTCGACGCTCCTCCTGCAAGCGACGCATGAATTAGCCAAGCGCGGATTGTCCATCTTATATGTATCGGGAGAAGAATCGACAGAACAGATCCGTCTTCGCGCCGAACGTCTTGGGGCGCTGAGCGATCATTTGTTGGTGGCGTCCGAGACAAACTTAACAGCGATCGAACTACTTATGGAAGAAAACAAGCCCAAATTGATGGTGATCGATTCCATCCAAACCATGTTCCACCCGGAAGTGATGTCGGCGCCTGGAAGTGTCTCGCAAGTGCGGGAATGTACCGGCACGTTGATGCGTTGGGCCAAGGACCGGGGCATGGCGATCATTATCGTAGGGCACGTGACCAAAGCGGGGGCGATAGCGGGTCCGAGAATGTTGGAGCATATGGTGGATTGTGTATTGTATTTTGAAGGCGAACGCCATCATTCCTACCGGGTGCTCAGGGCGGTTAAGAACCGCTTTGGTTCGACGAATGAAATAGGGGTATTTGAAATGAAAGAAAACGGTCTGACCGAAGTGGAAAATCCTTCCGAAATGTTTTTGTCGGGCAGGCCTGTGGGTGCCCCCGGCACCGCGGTGGCAGCCAGCATGGAAGGAACCAGACCGGTTTTGATTGAGCTGCAAGCCCTTGTCGCTCCCACCAGTTTTGCCACTCCAAAACGAATGGCAACGGGAGTCGATCACAACCGCGTCACCATGATCATGGCCGTATTGGAGAAACGCCTTGGTTTCTTTATGCAAAATCAAGATGCCTATATCAACGTAGTTGGCGGTGTGCGGTTGGATGAACCGGCGGTCGATTTAGCCATGGCGATCAGCCTGGCCTCCAGCTTTCGTGATGTCTCCACTTCCGCGCATGATTTGTTCATTGGTGAAGTGGGATTGACGGGGGAAGTCAGGGGAGTGTCGCGCATTGAGCAACGAGTGGCGGAAGCGGCAAATATGGGTTTTCGGCGTGTGGTTATTCCGGAAAAGAATCGGCGTGGATGGACACCGCCGAAAGGGGTGGAGCTGATCGGGGTGGAAACGTTAGAAGAAGCATTGCGTGTGGCGTTGGGGGGGTAACGAGTGAAAGAAGAGCAAAGAGAAAAGGTATCCAGTGAGATATTGCGCTTAATCGCTCCGGGCACCACATTGCGAGAAGGATTGGACAATGTGTTGGGTGCCAAAACGGGCGCATTGATTGTGATCGGGTATGACGACAGCGTCCGTGAAATTGTGGATGGCGGATTTCATATTGATTGTCCATTTACTCCGGCGTATCTGTATGAGCTTGCCAAAATGGATGGGGCTATTATTCTCAGCAATGATGGCAAACGCATTTTATACGCCAACGCCCAATTGGTGCCCAGTTCCGATATTCCTTCAACCGAGACGGGAATCCGTCACCGGACGGCGCAAAGAACGGCGAAACAAACAGGGAAATTGGTTGTGTCCATTTCCCAGCGCAGGAATATTATTACATTGTATAAGGGGAGTTTTCGCTACGCATTGAAAGATATCGGCGTGATCTTGACGAAAGCGAATCAAGCGATTCAGACACTGGAAAAGTACAAGTCGGTTCTGGATCAAACAACAACCAATTTGACCGCGTTGGAATTTGAAGAATTGGTTACCCTAAGTGAAGTGGCACTTGTTTTGCAGAGGGTGGAAATGGTGTTGCGCATCAAGCGCGAGATTGAGACGTATATTCATGAGCTGGGGACGGAAGGGCGCCTCATAAGCATGCAATTGGAAGAACTCGTATCCGATGTGGAAGAAGAAGCGGAGCTTTTGATCAGGGATTATGGCCCGCATGCTGAAGTGAATCCACAGACGGTCTTTCATGAATTGAAAAAGCTGTCCGCCGATGAGTTATTGGAGCATACCCATTTGGTGAGAATGCTGGGGTATATGGGCAATGTCAATATCCAGGAAGAGTCTGTTTCACCAAGGGGATATCGCATCCTGAACAAAATTCCGCGACTGCCTTCCAACATCATTTACAAGTTGATCTCACGGTTTGAAAACTTGTCACGAATTATGATGGCGACGATTGACGAGCTGGATGAAGTGGAAGGAATCGGCGATGTCCGGGCACGCACGATTAAAGAAGGGTTAAAGCGGATTCAGGAGCAGGTGTTTATTGACAGACATATCTAAATAACCTAGAATGTAACCACTAAAGCAAATTGAACGAAAATAGGGAAGTGGGATGGGACCATAGCCACCCGTGTTCACTTGTTAGGAGGTTCCCTTATGTTTGCGAAAGCGTTGCCTAGTTGTTTTACCGTTGGCAACTTGTTTCTCGGTGTGATTTCGATCATCTTAGCCATTCAGCATTCATGGCAGTATGCAGCCATTATGGTGATTATCGGTATGTTGTTGGATGGATTGGACGGACGAGTTGCCCGGATGCTTAATACGCAGAGCGAGTTTGGTAAAGAATTGGACTCATTATCGGATGTTATTTCTTTTGGTGTGGCGCCTGCGATCATTATGTACGGGACGACCTTAAATGAAATGGGCCCGCTTGGCTGGTTGGTTACAGCGATTTTTCCGATTTGTGGCGCGCTCCGGCTGGCCCGTTTTAATGTCAATCCGGGTGAACCGGGATATTTCATCGGATTGCCGATTACGGCGGCTGGTGGGATTTTGGCGACGATGGCCTTATACAGTGACATGTTGCCAAATAATGTGGCACTGATGATTGCGATGCTTTTTCTATCTTATCTCATGATCAGTCAAGTGAAGTACCCGACATTTAAAAAGGTTGGAATACCGAAGTCCGCGTTTTGGTTGGCACCTTTGTTTTTGATTATGATTGCCGTGGCCGCTTTCCGTTTTCCGCATGAGTTACCTAAAGTGATGTTTATCCCATTGGCGTTATATGCGTTATACGGGGTGAAAAAGTCATTGGAGCTGAAGCGAAAGGAAAATGAGGAGCCGGCGGAAGAATATAAATGACACAACAAACAACCCTGTTGACCAAGCAGGGTTGTTTGTTTACCGCCAGACTGGAACGGAAAGGGATGATATGGAAAGCCCGTTGTTTGGAACAAGCGTTTCGCATGCTGGAATGTTGGATGGATGCGCGGGTTAACGGAGGTGGAAGACCCCGAGTGTGGACAGGTGATCCGATTCTTGTTTGAGCACATCGGGAATGGAGATTTGAAGGAGGTTGCATAGAGCGGCCACATAAAAGAGGTTTTTGCCCAGTTCGCTTTTAACAACATCAAGACAGTGATCACATAGTTTTCCGGACAAGTGGGTTTGCAGGCGATCTTGCCATTCCGATGCGGAGAGGTCATCGGGAAAAGCTTGGCGGCAAGCGTTCACTTCAATACAGCCACATTCTGTTACCGATTTCATCAAAGCGCGAACCACGCGCGCGTTGGATTCCTGCAATTTGGATGTGACATCTAAAAAACTGCGGTGCCTTAATAAAAGATCGGCTACCTGTTCTTGGAAAGAATGAAGATGGTCTTCACTCATCACTTTCACCTCATTCTGAAATTGGTGAAACTAAAATCACGGGCTATATCAGTTTTATTATATCGATCATTCTATAATCGTGTCAATTTTCGCGCTAGATAGCCAATAACTTTAGCTAAAAAGATCTATTGACGTATAATGTTCGCATATGCTAATATATAGTTTTTTATTTTATTGACTGAGCTGTAATTTTGTGATATCTTGGAAATAGATATTGCCCTCTGGAGGTGGGTATTTTGTTCAATATTGGCGATAAAGTGGTTTATCCGATGCATGGTGCGGGTATCATCGAGTCAATAGAAGAAAAGGAGATCCTGGGTGAACGGAAGAAGTACTATGTCATGCGGATGCCCATTGGGGATATGAAAGTGATGGTTCCCATGCATAATGTCCAAAGCATCGGACTACGAGAAGTGGTCGATGAAGATACGGTAAACGAAGTGCTGGATCGCATGAGAAGCCAAGAGATCAAAGACACATCCAATTGGAACCGTCGCTATCGAGCCAATTTGGACAAAATGAAAAGTGGTGATATCTATGAAGTGGCGGATGTTGTGCATTCACTTATGTTAAGGGATGCGGAAAAAGGGTTGTCCACAGGTGAACGCAAAATGTTGGATAACGCGAAGCAGATCTTGATTAGCGAGCTAGCGTTGGCACGGGATCTGAACGAAGATCAAGCATTTGAACTAATTGATGGAATTTTAGCGAAAGAGATCTAATTTTACTTTTTATTGTCGTGTTTACAAAAAGGTCATAAGAAATTGTGTTTGCCCAGGTTTTCATTTCCGCAGAATGTCTATAATGGATAGTAGGGGACCTTAGTTTTGGGAGGAGGTGAAGCCCCGTGTTAAAACGTTTTGTGCAACTCGCTTTGACTTTGATCGGAGCATCCGTAGGCTATTATTATGGGGAAAGATTTTTCGGGTTGCTTCAAAAATCTCCTCTGAATTTCGGTGAAGTTCCGGCCCCACATTATATTGGAGCTGTCCTTGGTGCAGTGGCGCTATTCATCTCTACGTTTTGGATTTCTGATAATGTGGTGAAGTGGATCCGCTGGAGCGAAGAGAGACTGATCAAGATCCCGGCGGTGGATGGGATCTTTGGATTGTTGGGATTGATATGCGGTTTGATTGTAGCTGTATTGATTCAAATGCCACTAACACAATTGCCGATTCCGGTAATCAATCGGATATTACCGTTTATCATCTCTGGGTTGTTCGGCTATCTCGGATTCAGAGTGGGATATAAAAAGCGTGATGAACTTATCTCTATTTTAACTTTGGGGCGTCAAAATAGGGAAGGACGCAACAAAAAGGAAGAGAAGCACTTTTTTGAACACAAAATCTTGGATACCAGCGTGATTATTGATGGACGGATCGCTGACATCTGTCGCACCGGGTTTTTGGAAGGGACGCTGGTCATCCCAAGCTTTGTCCTGGAAGAGCTGCAGCATATCGCCGACTCCTCTGATGTGCTGAAACGAAACCGCGGGCGCCGCGGGCTGGATATTCTCAACAAAATCCAGAAAGAATTAGATGTGAAAGTCTTGATCTACGAAGGGGACTTTGAAGAGGTGCAAGAGGTTGACAGCAAGTTGGTCAAATTGGCCAAAGTGCTTTCCGGTAAAGTGGTCACAAATGATTTCAACTTGAACAAAGTGTGTGAGCTGCAAGGGGTCAGCGTGCTCAACATCAATGACCTGGCCAATGCCGTGAAGCCGGTCGTCTTGCCTGGTGAGGAGATCAACGTTCAAGTGATCAAAGATGGCAAAGAGCATGGGCAGGGTGTGGCTTATCTCGATGATGGCACCATGATCGTGATCGAAGGTGGGCGTGAGTATATTGGTGAGCGCATTGATGTGTTGGTTACCAGTGTGTTGCAAACATCCGCCGGTCGCATGATCTTTGCCAAACCGAAACTATTGGAGCGTGCGTTATAAGTTTGGATGATGGCTATTTGATGCTTTCTCTCGTCGAAAGGCATGATAGCGAACTGAAGGCATCCAATGATGAAGAAGGGGACCACTCCGCGGTCACTTGGCGGATTGCCCCCTTTTCTTCGTGAAACAGGATTGCTAGCGGCCCGTGATTCGTTTATCCTAAACCGAAGACGGGCATTTGTGTGTCTGAAAGGAGATAGTCTCTTGAGTGTTGGTGTAGTGATTCCTGCAGCGGGCCAAGGCAAGCGGATGGGCACGAAGGAAAGCAAACAATTTTTGTCTTTTCAGGATCGGCCCATCCTTATCCATACGCTACATATTTTTGAGACCCACCCGGAAGTGGATGAGATCGTCATCGCCGTAAGAGAAGACGAGATCGGCCGTGTGCGTCAGATGGTAGCCGAAGCGGGGCTGAAGAAGGTGACCCATGTCGTCACGGGGGGACAGGAGCGCCAAGACAGCGTGTACTCCGGCCTGCAAGTTCTGTCGAGCGAGTGGGTATTGGTTCATGATGCGGTGCGTCCTTTCGTCAGCCATGAGGCGATCACCCGTTTGTTGACCGATGTGAAGATGCATGGAGCGGCCATTTTGGCGGTTCCGGTTAAGGATACAGTCAAAATGGTGGACGCCGCGGGGATCGTGGAGAGCACACCTGACCGAAAACGGTTATGGGCTGTACAAACACCGCAAGCTTTTCGCGCGGACATGCTGATGGAAGCGCATGAGCAGGGGCGAAAAATAGGCGCCATGGTGACGGATGATGCCATGTTGGTAGAGGAACTGGGGATCGATGTGCGGGTCGTTGAAGGGGAATATACCAATATTAAACTGACCACGCCCGATGACTTGGTATTGGCTGAAGCGATATATCAAATGAGGAGTAAGAGGTTATGATTCGCGTAGGACAAGGATTTGATGTGCATCAGTTGGGGGAAAACGTTCCGCTCATTATCGGCGGAGTGCAGATTCCGTATGAGAAAGGCTTGATCGGGCATTCCGACGCGGACGTGTTGTTGCATGCGATTACGGATGCGGTCTTAGGGGCGGTGGCGTTGGGGGATATCGGCAAACATTTTCCTGATACCGACCCCGCTTACAAAGGGGCGGACAGTGCCAAATTATTAGAGGCCGTTTGGCGTTTGGTGAAAGAAAAAGGATATGGTTTGGGAAATGTCGATGCGACCATTATTGCGCAAAAGCCGAAAATGGCTCCGCATATCCCGGCGATGCAGGAGCGGATTGCGTCTTTGCTGGAAGCTGATCCCGAGCGCGTCAACGTGAAAGCGACCACGACGGAACAGCTTGGTTTCACGGGGAGAGGCGAAGGGATTGCCGCCATGGCCGTGGTTTGTTTGGTCAAAAACGCATAAACCTGCATATCATGCTTAAGCAAAGGAGTAAGAGATGATGAAGATACGTACACGATACGCTCCAAGTCCAACGGGGCATTTGCATATCGGCGGTGCGCGGACGGCCTTGTTCAGTTATCTGCACGCCAAAAAACAGGGTGGCGATTTTATTGTCCGCATCGAGGATACGGATACGGAACGCAATGTGCCAGGAGCAGACATAAAGCAAATGAATATGCTGAAATGGCTCGGGATCGATTGGGATGAGTCGGTCGATGTGGGGGGGGCCTACGGACCTTACCGTTCAATGGAACGGACGGATATTTACAACCAATACATCGACCAATTGTTGGCTGAAGGGAAAGCGTACTTGAGCTATGCCACCCAAGAGGAAATCGATAAAGAGCGGGAAGAGCAACTGGCGCGTGGCCAAGCGCCCAAATATAGCGGATGGGACCGTGACTTGACCCCGGAACAACGTGCGCGGTTCGAAGCGGAAGGACGTGTGCCAAGCGTTCGATTCCGTGTGCCGGAAGGCCAAGTGATCGAAATCGACGATGCGATTCGCGGCAAAGTGAGGTTTGAAACGGATGGCATTGGTGATTTTGTCATTCGTCGTCCTGACGGTCGTCCCATGTATAACTTTGCAGTCGTCGTCGATGATGCCTTGATGAAAATCACCCATGTGATCCGTGGGGAGGAGCATCTCTCCAATACGCCGAAACAAGTCTTGATCTATCAGGCGCTCGGCTTCGAAACACCCCAATTTGCCCATATTCCGCTTATCTTGAATGCGGAAGGCAAAAAGATGAGCAAGCGGGATGAATCCATCATCCAATTTATTGATCAGTACAAAGAGCTGGGTTACTTGCCAGAGGCGATTGTCAACTTCATCTCTTTGCTTGGTTGGTCGCCTGAAGGGGAAGAGGAAATCTTCTCCAAAGAAGAACTGATCGATCGATTCTCACTGGAGCGGGTATCCAAAGCGCCGGCGATTTTCGATACGGGTAAATTGAAATGGATGAATGGGCAATATATTAAAAAGGCTCCACTGGAGCGAATCGTTGAATTGGCCCTTCCATACTTGGAGCAAGCCGGGCGCATTGCGCTTCCCCTCTCCGAACAGCAGCGAGCTTGGGTAACCCGGGTGGTGGCCCTTTACCAAGAGCAACTGGAGTATGTGGCTCAAATCGTGGAACTGACCGATCTGTTCTTCCAAGAAGAATATAAGGTAACGGATGAAGCGAAAGAAGTGCTTGCGGAAGCGCATGTGCCGCAAGTGTTGGAAGCTTTCCTGAATCAGTTGGCCTCTTTGGAAACATTGGAAGCGGATGAGTTGAAAGGCATTTTCAAGCAGGTGCAAAAAGAGACGGGCTATAAAGGCAAACAACTGTTTATGCCTGTGCGTGCCGCCGTCACCGGTGTCGTGCATGGTCCGGACTTGCGTGAATCGTTGGCGCTCATTGGACTGGAAAAAGTTAAAAGCCGTGTCCAACAACAGATTGACAACGCCTGATGTCGTCGGGGAAAATAAGGTTAAATGTCAAAGGTGATGAGTGGGAAAAGTAGGAAACGGACTGGATGCCAGAGAGGGGCTGGTTGGTGTGAAGCTCTATCCGGGCGATTTCTGAAATGCACCCACGAGCTGACCTCCGAAAGGGCGGTTCCGCCCCCATGTAGGAGTGTTCCGGTACCCGCCGTTATAGGGTGAAGGGGAATTCAGATTGGATTGAATTCAAGCAGAGTGGAACCGCGGGCACAACCGTCTCTGCAGCATTGTTGCTGCGGAGACGTTTTTATTTTTAGCACTTGGGAGGGGAACAGGTGATGTCGTTGTTTAGCCGTATAGCGGAAATGCGTAGAGTGTTGCAAGCGGATATCCAGGCGGTATTTGATCGTGACCCGGCAGCGAGAAGTACGTGGGAAGTGATAATCACATATTCAGGACTTCATGCCATTTGGGCGCATCGACTGGCACATTGGTTTTTCAAACGAAGGCTCTTTTTTTTCGCTCGTGTCATTTCTCAGGTTAGCCGGTTCTTTACGGGGATCGAAATCCATCCTGGCGCCAAGATAGGGCGTGGTGTTTTTATCGACCATGGGATGGGTGTTGTGATCGGAGAAACTTGTGAGATTGGTGATTATGTGACCATCTATCAGGGAGTGACCTTGGGCGGGACGGGAAAGGAAAAAGGAAAACGGCATCCAACGATCGAGGATCATGTGCTGATTGCTTCGGGTGCGAAAGTGTTGGGATCGATTCGGGTCGGCCGGTTTGCCAAAGTGGGTGCCGGTTCTGTGGTGTTGCGCGATGTTCCGCCCAATTCAACCGTGGTTGGAGTGCCCGGGCGAGTTGTGATACAAGATGGGATTCGGGTGCAAAATGATCTTGACCAGGTCAATCTGCCCGACCCGATCGCCGAGCTCTGCCGTTCCATGCAAGCGGAGATCCAGGCCCTGAAAGAAGAGGTAGCGAAGTTGAAACAAGGACAACGAGATGAATCATCTGCTCGTGACGAGCAAGGAGGAAATAAAGAAAATGACCATCCGGCTTTACAATACACTGACCAAGAGTAAAGAGGAATTAAAGACGGTTCATGAGGGCGAAGTGAGGATGTATGTTTGTGGCCCGACGGTATACAATTACATTCACATCGGGAATGCGCGCGTGTTTGTCTTCTTTGATGTGGTGCGCCGCTATTTGCGGCAGGTGGGTTATAAAGTGACTTATGTGCAAAACTTCACCGATGTGGATGACCGTCTTATCAACGCATCCAAAGAGACGGGACTGCCTGTGCCGGAGATCGCTGAACGGTATATCGCAGCTTATTTTGCGGACATGGATGCGCTCGGTGTGGAAAGGGCCGATGTTCATCCGAGGGCGACTGAACACATTCAAGAGATGATTGATGCGATCCAAGCATTGATCGACAAAGGCTACGCGTATGTGAAAGATGGGGATGTCTATTTCCGCTCCCTGAAAAAGGAAAACTATGGGAAGCTGTCTCATCAATCCTTGGACGAATTGAAGGCTGGGGCACGGATCGACGTGAATGAGCAAAAGGAGCATCCAATGGATTTCGCGTTGTGGAAAGCGGCCAAAGAACCCGGGGAAATCAGATGGAAAACCCCATGGGGTGAAGGGCGTCCCGGCTGGCATATCGAATGCTCGGCTATGGCGCGCAAATACTTGGGGGATACTTTGGATATCCATGCGGGTGGAGCCGATTTATGCTTCCCGCACCATGAAAACGAGATTGCACAAAGCGAAGCGTGGACGGGAAAGACCTTTGTCCGGTATTGGTTGCATAATGGCTACATGAAAATGGGTAATGAAAAGATGTCGAAGTCGCTCGGAAACGTTCGCCGGGTGGTGGAGCTGCGCCAAGAATACGATCCAAAGACGTTGCGCTATTTCCTTTTGTCGACGCATTACCGCAATCCGATCGTGTTTAGCGAGGAAGTCATGCAGCAAGCGCAAGGAAGTGTGGAGCGGATCCAAACCGCGGTCACCAACTTGAAGCACCGTGCCGGAACAGCGCAAGCCGGTGAGGCTGACGAAGCGGTCTTGGCCCATTTGAAGCAGCTGACGGATGCGTTTCATGAAGCGATGAGCGATGACTTCAACACAGCCAATGCGATCAGTGTGGTCTTTGAGGCGGTGAAACTGGCTAATGAAACGGTGGCTGAGCCGGTGGTGTCACAGGGGTCCATCTCGGCGTTGCTTGATTGGTTTGAAACGTATGGGGAACATATTTTGGGCTTGGTCCAGTTGGAAGAGGAAGAAAACTTAAACGCGGAGATCGAAGCGTTGATTGCCGAACGCCAGCAAGCGAGAAAAGAACGCAACTTTGCCCGGGCGGATGAGATTCGCGACCAATTGCTTGCGCAAGGGATCGTGTTGGAAGATACTCCGCAAGGCGTAAGGTGGAAACGGAAATGAGCGCGCTGTTGTTGGGCATGACGTCTAACCTTCTCAAAGCACCGAGGGAAATCAACCCGCTATTATTGGCTTATATGGGTGATGCGATATACGAAATCTATGTACGGCATCATTTGCTGGCCAAAGGAATTGTGCGTCCGCATGAGTTGCAAAGGGAAGCGACGCGATTTGTGTCGGCTGTCGCCCAAGCGAAAGTGTACCGGGCGATTGAAGATCAACTGACGGAAGATGAAATGGATATTCTCCGGCGCGGACGCAACGCCAAGTCGGGGAATGTCCCCAAGCATGCGAGTGTGGCCGACTATCGCCATAGTACGGGATTAGAGGCGTTGGTGGGTTACCTGTACTGTTCAAAGCAAGAGACGCGCCTCCAAGAATTGATGAGACAAATACTAGAGATCGTCGAAAAGGAGTACAGCGAAAGATGAGCGATTGGATTTTAGGAAGGCATGCTGTTCTTGAGGCTCTTCGTTCAGGACGGGAAGTAGAAAAGATCCTCCTGGCAGAAGGAATCCAAAAGGGAAGCATCCAAGAAATCTTGAAAAAATGCAAAGATGAGCAGATACCCACGCAATATGTTCCCCGCGCCCGTTTGGATCAACTTTCGGAAGGGAACAATCATCAGGGTGTCATGGCCCAAGTGGCCGCTTATCGCTATGCCAGCCTGGATGACCTGTTCCGCCGGGCGGAAGAGAAAAATGAAATGCCGTTTTTTATTCTGCTGGATGGCCTGGAAGACCCGCATAACTTAGGGTCGGTTTTGCGTACGGCTGACGCGGTGGGGGCCCATGGGGTCATCATTCCCAAACGCCGCGCCGTTGGGCTTACATCCGTGGTGGCCAAAACATCGGCAGGGGCGATTGAATATGTGCCCGTTGCCAAAGTGACCAATCTCAATCGGGTGGCAGATGAGCTCAAGGACCGTGGATTATGGCTGGTCGGCAGCGATGGGGCGGCCAAAACCCTGTATACCCAAATCGATTACCAAATGCCACTGGCCCTCATCATTGGAAGTGAAGGCCAAGGAATCAGCTCTCTCCTCAAGAAGAAGTGTGATTTTCTGATCAAGTTGCCTATGCGCGGCGCTGTCACATCCCTCAATGCGTCAGTGGCGGCGGGTATCCTCATGTACGAGGTGCTGCGCGGACGAAATGCCCATGGTTAAGCGCGAAGAATGGTTGGTTGTGGATGGATACAATGTCATAGGAGCCGATCCCGAAGTGAAATGGAACCCGGCAACGCTTGAAGAGGAGAGAATCAAGCTGATTCGGGATCTGTCCGAATATCAAGCGATCACCGGACGGCAGGTCTATTTGGTGTTTGATGCGCACCAGACGCCGGGAGCCAGAGTGAAAACCAACCAGGAACAGGTGATTGTGTATTACACCCGCCGTGATGAGACGGCCGATGAGTTTATTGAGAGCTTTGTCAAAAAAAATAAAAGTCCGCACCGGGCAATCTATGTGGCGACATCGGACTACTTGGAGCAACGGATGGTGTTTGGCCAAGGGGCCTATCGCATTTCGTCACGCGAATTGTTGGAGGAAATTCGCGTGGCGAAAAAGAAATTGAACGAAAAACTGAGAAAAGAGGAGGAAGAACAAATAAGAAATACCTTAGAAGAGAGATTAAGCCATGAGTTACAGCAGATTCTTGAAAAATGGAGAAGGAAAAAATAGGTGAAAATTTGACGTTTTTGTTTCCGTTCATTTATAATAACGTTACTATGGGTTTATAGGCTACTTGGTCGGGAGGGAAAGCGGTGAGCGTAGAACTTCAATCCAGTAATTCTGTCGCTTACGACAAAGAGGTTGACTACAAGACATTGGCCGACGAAGAGCTGGTTTATGGCGTACGTGTAGGTGATCATCAAGCACTTGAATACTTGATCAATAAGTACAAAAATTTTGTCAGAGCTAAAGCAAGATCCTACTTCTTAATTGGAGCCGATCATGAGGATATCGTCCAAGAGGGGATGATTGGCTTATTCAAAGCGATTCGAGATTTTAAAGGGGACAAGCTGGCATCGTTCAAAGCATTTGCCGAATTGTGTATCACGCGCCAAATCATCACAGCAATCAAAACAGCTACTCGTCAGAAGCACATTCCGCTCAACTCATATGTATCACTGGACAAGCCCGCTTATGATGATGATACAGATCGGACATTGTTAGACAAGATTCCAGGCAGTCTATCAAACCCAGAGGAAATATACATTAGCCAGGAAGAGTATAACGATATTGAAGATAAAATATCGAAAATTCTAAGTGATTTGGAACGGAAAGTTCTGATGCTGTACCTCGATGGACGATCTTACCAGGAGATCGCTGTCGACTTGAATCGACATGTTAAGTCAATTGACAATGCGTTACAACGGGTGAAAAGAAAATTGGAGAGATACTTGGAAGTCCGCGAAATCTCTCTGTAAAACACAATTTTTATAGAGAAAAAACAGGTCCGCGAAAAACAGGTGGTTCCACCTGTTTTTTTTCTAATTCGACAAAAATCATCATTCTCCTTTTTTAAGGATATAAAAAGTTGTGAGATAAATAGTGAATGTTGTTTGTCGACATGTGCGCACCCCGTTTTGCAGATGATGGGGACGGCTTGGTTATGGAAGAGGGTAAAACTTGTCAATAATGATTTCGCAGGGGCTTTTACATTGACAGGAAGTCAGCCGTATGTTAATGTAATTTGGGTATTTTCTATAATAAAATTCACTCGAACGGTGATTAACAAATAGAGGAGGTGTCGGCATGCGGGTGAACATCACGTTAGCTTGCACGGTATGTCGTGAACGCAACTACGCGCTGACCAAAAACAAACGGAAGCATCCAGATCGCATGGAGCTGAAGAAATACTGCCCACGTTGCAACGCGCATACAGCTCATCGCGAAACGAAGTAATCTGGGTTTGAACGCTTGATATCAAGATGGGGGTGACAGCCATGGCAGCTTTTCTCGCTAACATCGGACGCGGAATCCGCAAGAGCGTTTCGGGTACGTCCGGGTTTTTCCGTGGCAGTGTTCAAGAGTTGAAAAAAGTGCGCTGGCCAAGTCGGCAAGAGATGGTTAACTACACAATGGTTGTCGTCTTAACCGTATTAGTCTTAGCACTCTTTTTCTTCGTTATCGATCAAGGGATCTTACAATTGGTTCGCATGATCACGAAATAGGTGGAATGAATCATAAGGGGGGTACAGGGTAAGAACCCTGGTGAGCATGGAAAAGAATTGGTATGTGGTTCACACGTATTCTGGCTACGAGAACAAGGTAAAAACCAACCTGGAAAAACGCGTGCACTCTATGGATATGCAAGATAAGATCTTTCGTGTCCTCGTTCCGATGGAAGAGGAGATCGAGCATAAGGACGGAAAGAAAAAAGCCGTTATGCGCAAAGTTTTTCCAGGTTATGTGTTAGTGGAGATGATCATGACCGATGACTCGTGGTATGTCGTGCGGAACACGCCTGGGGTAACCGGTTTCGTCGGTTCGTCAGGGGCGGGTTCAAAACCAACCCCCCTTATGCCGGATGAGGTTAGTGCGATCCTGCGCCAAATGGGCATGGATGAGTCCAAGGCTACCGTCGACTTTGAAGTTGCGGAGACAGTGAAGGTGAAAGAAGGGCCTTTCGCCAACTTTGTCGGCCGAATTGAAGAGATCGATATAGACCGTTCGAAACTCAAAGTCATGGTCAATATGTTTGGTCGTGAAACACCTGTAGAATTGGACTTTTTCCAAGTGGAAAAAATTTAATCTAGCAAAAAACTTTTGTTTTGTGCGATGTTGTGGTAAAGTATTTGTGTTTGTTACCCCCGTCTTTGGGGCGAGCGCAAGCCCGTTAAGTGAAGAGGGAGCTTGCCTTTCCGTGGGAGGGTAATACCCGAGAAAACCACATGTTTGAAGGAGGTTGGTTAGCGTGGCCAAAAAAGTGATTAAAGTGGTCAAGCTGCAAATTCCCGCTGGTAAAGCCAATCCGGCACCACCAGTAGGTCCAGCGCTCGGTCAAGCTGGTGTAAACATCATGGGATTCTGTAAAGAATTTAATGCTCGCACCGCTGATCAAGCTGGATTGATTATTCCGGTAGAAATCACGGTTTTTGAAGACCGTTCTTTTACCTTCATCACCAAAACCCCGCCAGCTGCTGTACTTCTGAAAAAAGCAGCAGGAATCGAGTCCGGTTCCGGCGAGCCAAACAAAAAGAAAGTAGCGACCGTAAAGCGCGACAAAGTGCGTGAGATCGCTGAAACGAAGATGCCTGACTTGAACGCGGCAAGCGTTGAAGCGGCTATGCGTATGATTGAAGGCACGGCGCGTAGCATGGGTATCGTAATCGAAGACTAATGGAAAGCCTGCCTACTCTGCCACGAGTAGAGTGAGGCTTGTGGGAGGATCTTCCGCTACGACCACGAAAGGAGGAACTGTCGGTGGCAAAGCATGGTAAAAAATACATCGAAGCGGTCAAAAAAGTGGATCGCGAGAAGGTTTATGAGCCACAAGAAGCATTGGAGCTCGTAAAAAGCATTTCTGTCGCTAAGTTCGACGAAACCGTTGAAGCTGCTTTCCGCTTGGGCATTGATACCAAGAAAGCAGATCAACAAGTGAGAGGTGCCGTTGTACTTCCACACGGTACGGGTAAAACCAAACGCGTTCTCGTTTTCGCGAAAGGTGAAAAGGCGAAAGAGGCAGAAGCTGCTGGTGCAGATTTCGTAGGAGATGAGGAGCTCATCAACAAAGTGGCCCAAGGTTGGCTCGATTTTGATGTTGTTGTGGCTACCCCGGACATGATGGGTCAAGTAGGCCGTCTGGGTCGCACCCTTGGTCCTAAAGGCCTCATGCCAAACCCAAAAACGGGTACGGTAACCTTTGAAGTGGGCAAAGCAGTGAACGAGATCAAAGCGGGTAAAATCGAGTACCGTGCAGACAAGGCCGGTAACGTGCACGCCGCGATTGGTAAAGTTTCCTTCCCAGTTGAAAAACTGGAAGAAAACTTGCAAGCTCTTGCTGAAGCGTTGGTAAAAGCTAAGCCAGCCGCTGCGAAAGGTACCTATATGAAGAGCGTAACCGTTTCTTCCACCATGGGTCCTGGTGTGCCCGTTAACGCACAACGTCTCTCAAGCCGCTAAAAAGCTTGACTTTTGATCCGACGTTGGTTAATATAGAATCGCTGTTTTAAAAACGAATAAAGTTGCTACCGTAGACAGTAGGTGCCATCAAACGCTTAATATCCTACCGAGGTGCTTAAGGAACCGTCTTCCTTGACAAACCTTAGCCTTCGACTGTCTGCGGAGGCTTTTTCTTATTTCTTCAAAAACTCCTGATGAGGAGGTGTACCGCATGTCCAAAGCAATCGAACAGAAAAAAGTAGTCGTACAAGAGATCGCGGACAAACTTTCCCGCAGTAAAACGACCATCGTGGCTGACTATCGCGGTTTGAACGTTAAACAAATGAACGAGCTGCGTAAACAGTTGCGTGAAGCTGGCGTAGAGATGCAAGTTTTGAAAAACACCTTAACCCGCCGTGCCGCTGAGCAAGTGGGTATGGAAGAGTTGAACGAGCACCTGACCGGTCCATCGGCCGTTGCGTTCAGCTATGAAGATGTTGTAGCACCAGCAAAGGTTCTCCACAAATTCGCGAAGGAGAACAAGGAGCTGGAAATCAAAGGTGGTTTGGTGGAAGGGAAAGCCGTAAGCCTTGATGAAATCAAAGCCCTGGCTGAACTTCCGAACCGCGAAGGCCTCTTGTCCATGCTTCTCAGCGTGCTGCAAGCTCCAATGCGCAACTTCGCGCTTGCGGTTAAAGCAGTTGCTGACAAAGACGGGGAAGCAGGCGAAGCTCAAGAAGCGTAATGTTGCTTGAGAACATCCAAATGAACGGTTTTTAACCAAATGAGCGTAGAATTCGCTTCGGTCAGCGGGTGGATGAATCCGCCTGGCTAGTCCGATATAAAACCGTAGGGACTACGGAGTTAACTCGGTCCATCATCCATCATTAGATGGGATTAACCGAGAGGTTCCCGCCTCTTAGCGCTAGCGTAGGCGGTGAGCAGTTCACAATATCAAAGCTTTGTATATAGGGAGGTTTCCTTTCATGACTAAAGAACAAATCATTGAAGCGATTAAAGGTATGAGCGTTCTTGAACTGAACGACTTGGTAAAAGCAATCGAAGAAGAATTCGGCGTAACTGCAGCAGCTCCGGTTGTAGTGGGTGGCGCGGTAGCTGGCCCAGTAGAAGAAGAAAAAACCGAATTCGATGTTATCCTCGCAAACGCTGGTGCATCCAAAATCAACGTTATCAAAGTGGTTCGCGGTATCACTGGTCTCGGCTTGAAAGAAGCAAAAGCGCTGGTTGATGGAACTCCAGCTCCAATCAAAGAAGGCGTATCCAAAGAAGAAGCAGAGAAAATCAAAGCAGAACTCGAAGAAGCCGGTGCATCTGTGGAAATCAAGTAATAGGCTTGATCCGGCCGGACCCGCCGTCGTCGGTCGGCGGGTCTCTTTTATTGTAAAGGGTTGACAGTGCAATGGTTTGACTGGGGATAGATCTGTTCTGTGTAAGGTTGGGATTTGTTGGTAACACTGTAATGAGAGCTCTCCGTCAGGGATTTGGCCATGGTGTTGCATCCATCCCTATTTGTGGTAAAAGCGGTTTCGTGGTTTTCAATAACATGATCACATGATCACATGACCAGGGCAATGGCTGTGGAAGGGGTTAATAGGCATGAGTGAACATTACTTTTCAGCTAATCCACAAGCGAAAAGCGATGAAAGGGAAGTTTTGGCCCAATTGCTTGGTCATTCGTTGCGTTTTCGCACTGATGCCGGCGTGTTTTCCAAAAAAGGCGTTGATTTTGGAAGTCGGTTGCTTGTTGAGACGGCAGAGATTGACCCGGCTGCCCATGTGCTCGATCTGGGATGTGGTTATGGAGCGGTGGGGATTGCGATTGCCAAAGCGGTGCCCCGGGCCAATGTGGTCATGGTAGATGTGAATGAGCGAGCGGTTAAGCTGGCTGCGCAAAACGCACAGATGAATCGCGTGGCGGGCTCTGTACAAGTGTTGCAGAGCGACGGCTTTCATGCGATCCGGAACCAACAATTTGATCACATTCTGTTCAATCCGCCCATTCGTACGGGCAAAGCGGTCATTTACCGTTTATTTCATGAAGCGGCTGATGCATTGAAGCCCACCGGTTCGCTCTGGATTGTGATTCGCAAGCAGCAGGGAGCGGCTTCGGCAAAAAAAGAGTTGGAATCCATTTTTCATGAAGTGGATGTGGTTGAGCAGAAGAAAGGGTACTGGATTATTTGTGCGAGAAAACATTGACATCATTTTCCGCTTGTGATAGTGTTATAAATTGCAGAAAGTCTCATGGTTTGAGGCTGGTTTTTTTTGGAATGTGTGACCAACCAGCTGGTTTAATCATATATTCGGCTGGATAAAATAGGTAAATAGACTGCTTCTAGGTAAAATGAGGTTGCGTATTCACTCATTTTCTTTTTTTACCGTGATTAGTCGCTTGTGATTGAGCGGCTTTTGACTGGATGCGAGGGGGGAGTTTGTTTGGCTGGTAAAATGATCCCATGTGGTCGTCGGCAACGTCGTAGCTATGCTCGCATTAATGAGGTTCTCGAGCTGCCGAATCTGATTGAGATTCAGCAAAAGTCTTATGACTGGTTCCTAGATGTAGGATTGCGGGAAATGTTCCGCGATATCTCGCCGATTGAAGACTTTACCGGTAACCTGGTGCTCGAGTTTATCGACTATAGCCTGGGTGAACCCAAATATTCTGTTGAAGAAGCGAAAGATCATCAGGTAACCTTCGCCGCGCCGCTTCGTGTCAAAGTGCGTCTCATCAACAAAGAGACGGGTGAAGTGAAAGAGCAAGAAGTCTTTATGGGTGACTTCCCGCTCATGACCGAAACGGGTACCTTTATCATTAACGGTGCTGAACGCGTCATCGTCAGCCAGTTGGTACGTTCGCCTAGTGTGTATTATAACACGAAAGCGGATAAGAACGGGAAAACAACTTACACTGCTACAGTGATCCCGAACCGTGGTGCATGGTTAGAGTTTGAAACTGACGCCAAAGATATTATATATGTTCGTATCGATCGTACGCGCAAAATTCCTGTGACGGTTCTGTTACGCGCGCTTGGCTTCAGCAGTGATGCGGAAATCATTGACCTGTTGGGGGATGATGAGTATGTGCGCAACACCCTTGACAAGGACAACACAGGAAATACCGAAAAAGCGCTGATTGAGATCTATGAGCGCTTGCGTCCAGGCGAGCCGCCAACAGCGGAAAACGCCCGCAGCCTGCTATATGCTCGTTTCTTTGATCCAAAGCGGTATGATCTCGCCGCTGTGGGGCGCTACAAAATCAACAAAAAATTGCACATCAAAAATCGCTTGCTCAACCAAAAGCTGGCTGAACCTGTGGTAAATCCGGAAACCGGTGAGATTTTGGCGGAAGCGGGCACCGTGCTGGAGCGCCGTGTCCTAGACAAGCTCATCCCCTATTTGACAGGGGAAGCGGCGTTTGGTCGCAAAGAACATAAAGTGCGTGGAGGTGTGCCAGACGAAGGCCCCATCACCTTGCAAGCTGTGCATATCTATGCGCCAAATGATGAGAGCAAAGTCACCAAAGTGATTTCCAACGCAGAAGTGTCCGATGAGATTAAACATATTACCCCATCTGATATCATCGCTTCGATCAGCTACTTCATCAATTTGTTGTACGGAGTCGGAAGCACGGATGATATCGACCACTTGGGCAACCGTCGCCTGCGTTCCGTAGGGGAACTCCTGCAGAACCAGTTCCGCATCGGTTTATCCCGGATGGAGCGTGTGGTGCGGGAGCGGATGTCGATTCAAGACGCCAATGCCATCACGCCACAAGCGCTGATCAATATTCGCCCAGTGATTGCGGCGATCAAAGAGTTTTTCGGTAGCAGCCAATTGTCTCAGTTTATGGACCAAACCAATCCATTGGCTGAGCTTACCCACAAACGCCGCCTGTCGGCACTTGGTCCTGGTGGTTTGACCCGGGAGCGTGCAGGGTTTGAAGTGCGTGACGTTCACCACTCACACTATGGTCGGATGTGTCCGATCGAAACTCCTGAGGGTCCAAACATTGGTTTGATCAACTCGTTGTCGACATTTGCGCGTGTCAATGAATACGGCTTTATCGAAACCCCATATCGCCGAGTGGACCCGGATACGGGCCAAGTGACTGATCACATCGACTATCTCACGGCGGATGAAGAGGATAACTACTATGTTGCGCAGGCAAACGCGGAACTCAATGAAGATGGCACCTTTGCCAACGAATTGGTTACCGTTCGTCACCGTTCGGAGATTCTCAATGTTCCCCGTGACCGGGTTGACTACATGGATGTCTCCCCAAAACAGGTTGTGTCCGTTGCAACGGCGTGCATTCCGTTCTTGGAAAACGACGACTCCAACCGTGCGTTGATGGGTTCCAACATGCAACGGCAAGCGGTTCCGCTGTTAAAACCGGAAGCTCCGTTTATCGGAACCGGTATGGAGCATGTGGCTGCGCGCGACTCGGGCGTAATGATCCGGGCGAAACGCCCAGGCACGGTTGTCCGCGTGTCGGCGGACGAAATCTGGGTGCGCCATGAGCAAGAAGTGGACGGCCGCTTGATTGAGGGAGATATCGACAAGTACAAACTCATCAAGTTCTCCCGTTCCAACCAAGGCACTTGCATTAACCAACGCCCTGTTGTGCGTGCGGGTGAGAAAGTGAAAGTGGGCGATGTCTTGGCGGATGGTCCGTCCACCGAACAAGGTGAAATGGCTTTGGGCCGCAACGTCGTGGTTGCCTTTATGACTTGGGAGGGTTACAACTACGAGGATGCGATTCTGCTGAGCGAAAAATTGGTAAAGGAAGACGTATACACTTCGATCCATATCGAGAAGTTGGAAAGTGAAGCGAGAGATACCAAACTGGGGCCGGAAGAGATTACCCGTGACATTCCAAACGTGGGTGAGGATGCCCTTAAGAACCTTGATGAGCGTGGAATCATTCGCGTGGGTGCGGAGATTAAACCGGGTGATATCCTTGTCGGCAAAGTGACGCCGAAAGGGGTTACCGAACTGACGGCAGAAGAGCGCCTCTTGCATGCGATCTTCGGTGAGAAGGCTCGGGAAGTGCGCGATACTTCGCTCCGCGTACCACACGGTCAAGATGGGATCGTCGTTGATGTGAAAGTCTTTACCCGTGAAAACGGCGATGAGTTGCCACCTGGTGTAAACCAGTTGGTGCGTGTCTACATCGCCCAGAAGCGGAAGATCTCCGAAGGGGATAAAATGGCTGGACGCCATGGTAACAAAGGGGTTATCGCCCGTATTATGCCTGAAGAAGATATGCCGTTCTTGCCTGATGGCACACCAGTGCAAGTTGTCTTGAACCCGCTTGGTGTTCCATCGCGGATGAATATCGGTCAGGTGCTTGAAGTTCACTTGGGTATGGCGGCCAAAGCATTGGGCTTGCACATGGCTACTCCCGTATTTGATGGTGCGACAGAAAACGATGTGTTTGAAACGTTGAGGGAAGCCGGTTTGGATGATGACGGCAAAACCCTTCTCTTCGACGGTCGCACAGGTGAACCGTTTGAAAACCGTGTCACCGTCGGCGTCATGTACATGATTAAGCTGGCGCACATGGTTGATGATAAGATTCACGCTCGTTCCACTGGTCCATACTCTCTGGTTACCCAACAACCGCTCGGGGGTAAAGCGCAATTTGGTGGACAACGTTTCGGTGAGATGGAGGTATGGGCGCTCGAAGCATACGGGGCCGCACATACGCTGCAAGAGATCCTTACCGTCAAATCGGATGACGTTGTTGGCCGCGTAAAAACCTACGAGTCGATTGTCAAAGGGGAAAACGTGCCGGAACCGGGTGTTCCTGAATCGTTCAAGGTACTGATCAAAGAGCTGCAAAGCTTGGGTATGGATGTGAAGATCCTTTCCGAAGACGAGCAAGAAATTGAGATGCGTGAATTGGATGAGGATGAGGAAGCGGCAAGTGATAAGCTTGGTTTTGATTTGCTTGAGGAGGATGCAGCCCACTCAAACTCTTGATCGTCGTATGTGGGGCGTGGTTACACGCCCTCCCCACATGCAACGGGATGAATCCTGAGGGAGGAATCGCCCAATGTTGGATGTAAACAACTTTGAGTATATGAAAATCGGCCTCGCCTCTCCTGAAAAAATCCGTTCTTGGTCTCGTGGTGAGGTAAAAAAGCCGGAAACAATCAATTATCGTACACTCAAACCGGAAAAAGAAGGTTTGTTCTGCGAGAAGATCTTTGGGCCGACCAAAGATTGGGAGTGTCACTGCGGTAAATATAAACGCGTTCGTTATAAAGGGGTCGTCTGTGATCGATGCGGAGTGGAAGTTACCCGCGCCAAAGTTCGTCGTGAACGGATGGGCCATATTGAGTTAGCCGCTCCAGTTTCCCATATCTGGTATTTCAAAGGGATTCCCAGCCGGATGGGTCTGGTGTTGGATATGTCTCCACGTTCGTTGGAAGAAGTGATTTATTTTGCCTCTTACGTCGTGGTTGATCCAGGTCCAACCCCGTTGGAGAAAAAGCAACTCCTGTCGGAAAAAGAGTATCGCGCTTACCGTGAAAAGTATGGAAACGCCTTTACGGCGATGATGGGTGCGGAAGCGATTAAGCGTTTGCTGCAAGAAATTGATCTCGACAAAGAGGTAGAGAGCCTCAAAGAAGAGTTACAAACGGCTCAAGGTCAACGCCGCAACCGCGCGATCAAACGTTTGGAAGTGTTGGAAGCCTTCCGCGCTTCCGGCAATAAACCAGATTGGATGATCCTTGACGTTCTGCCTGTCATCCCACCGGAGTTGCGCCCGATGGTGCAATTGGACGGGGGCCGTTTCGCCACATCTGACTTGAATGACCTCTACCGTCGTGTGATTAACCGCAACAACCGCTTAAAACGTCTGTTGGATCTGGGGGCACCCGATATCATCGTGCAAAACGAAAAACGGATGTTGCAAGAAGCGGTCGACGCGTTGATTGATAACGGTCGTCGGGGTCGTCCCGTAACCGGACCAGGAAACCGTCCATTGAAATCCCTCTCCCACATGCTGAAAGGGAAACAAGGGCGTTTCCGCCAAAACTTGCTGGGTAAGCGTGTTGACTACTCAGGTCGTTCCGTTATCGTTGTCGGTCCCTACCTGAAGATGTATCAGTGCGGTTTGCCTAAAGAGATGGCCTTGGAACTGTTTAAGCCATTTGTGATGAAAGAGTTGGTCGCCAAAGGGCTTGCCCATAACATCAAGAGTGCGAAACGCAAAGTGGAGCGCGTTCATCCTGAAGTGTGGGATGTACTCGAAGAAGTGATTAAGGAGCATCCCGTTCTCCTTAACCGCGCACCCACGCTTCACCGCTTGGGAATTCAAGCATTTGAGCCGATTCTGGTGGAAGGGCGAGCGATCCGCCTGCATCCGCTCGTATGTACGGCATATAACGCCGACTTTGACGGTGACCAAATGGCTGTGCACGTGCCGCTGTCTGCGGAAGCGCAAGCGGAAGCCCGCCTGCTGATGTTGGCGGCGCAAAACATTTTGAACCCGAAAGATGGCAAGCCGGTTGTAACCCCATCTCAGGACATGGTATTGGGCTGTTACTATCTGACCATAGAAAAAGAAGGGGAAAAAGGCGAAGGCTCCATCTTCTATTCGGTCTCTGAAGCGATCAACGCTTATCACCATGGCTACGTGAGCCTGCATACCCGTATTGCCATTCCGGCGCGCAATGTGAAGAAAACTTCGTTCACAGAGGCGCAGCGGAATAGCCTCTTGGTGACAACCGTGGGCAAATTGATTTTCAACGAGATTTTCCCTGTAGAGTTCCCTTACATCAGCGAGCCGGGCAAAAAGAACTTTGCGGGCACACCCGATAAGTATTTCATCTTTGAAAAAGGCGTCGACGTGCGTGAGTTTATCGCTAAGATGGATGACCCGGGCGCGCTGACCAAAAAAGATTTGGGTGCGGTGATCGCCGAATGTTTCCGTCGGTTTGGCACGACGATCACCTCGGAAATCCTCGACCGCGTAAAAGAGCTTGGTTACAAGTTCTCCACCAAAGCGGGGATTACCATGTCCGTCTCCGACGTAAATGTGCCGGAGGAGAAGAAAGCGATCCTCGCTCAGGCGGAAGAAGATGTAGCCAAAGTGATGAAGCAGTACCGTCGTGGCTTGATTACGGAAGACGAGCGGTATGAGCGTGTCATCTCCATCTGGAGCCGATCGAAAGATCAAATTACCCAAGTTCTCATGAAAAACATGGGTAAATACAACCCCATTTACATGATGGCCCACTCCGGAGCGCGGGGTAACGTTTCCCAGATCACTCAGCTCGCGGGCATGCGCGGTCTGATGGCCAACCCATCCGGACGGATTATCGAGCAACCGATTCGCACCAACTTCCGTGAAGGTTTGACCGTATTGGAGTACTTCATTTCCACCCACGGTGCGCGGAAAGGGCTGGCGGATACGGCGCTGAGAACGGCTGACTCCGGTTACCTGACACGTCGTCTCGTGGACGTTGCGCAAGACGTGATCGTTCGTGAAGATGATTGCGGTACCGACCGTGGCATGGCCGTCAGCGCGATTGCCGATGGGAATGAGGTTATTGAAAATCTTTATGATCGGCTTGTGGGTCGGTTGGCGTTCCAAACCGTTCGCCATCCGGAGACGGGTGAAATCATCGTCGGTCGCAATGAGATGATCGATGAAGAGATCGCTAGTGAAATCATTGATGCGGGCATCACCGAAGTCGTGATTCGTTCCGTTCTCACTTGCCGCACCAAACATGGGGTATGCAAAAAATGCTATGGCCGTAACTTGGCACTGGGAACCCCAGTGGAAATTGGTGAGGCGGTGGGAATCATCGCCGCGCAATCGATCGGTGAGCCAGGTACCCAGCTGACGATGCGTACCTTCCACACCGGTGGGGTTGCGGGAGACGACATCACCCAAGGTTTGCCGCGTATTCAAGAGCTGTTTGAAGCGCGCAATCCGAAGGGGCAAGCGGTCATCAGTGAAATCTCCGGTGAAGTGATTGATATTCGTGAAACGAAAGACCGCCGCGAAATTGAGATCAAGGGAGAAGTGGAATCCAAAGTCCATCACGTTCCTTACGGCTCCCGCCTGCGCGTGTCCGTTGGTGACCAGGTCAGAGCCGGTGATGAATTGACCGAGGGTTCTGTGGATCCGAAAGAGCTTCTGCGCGTCAAAGGCGTGGCAGGGGTACAACTCTACATCTTGCAAGAGGTGCAAAAGGTATACCGCCTGCAAGGGGTAGAAATCAACGACAAGCACGTTGAAGTGATGATTCGTCAGATGATGCGTAAAGTGCGTATTACGGACGCGGGAACGACTGAACTGTTGCCTGGTTCCGTGGTGGATATCCACGAGTATGAGGCGGCCAACCGGAAAGTGTTGATTAACGGTGGCGATGCGGCTGTCGCCCGTCCGGTTCTTTTGGGTATCACTAAAGCGTCCCTGGAAACGGAATCTTACCTATCCGCGGCATCTTTCCAAGAAACGACACGCGTCTTGACTGATGCGGCGATCAAAGGGAAGGTGGACGGTCTCCTCGGCCTGAAGGAGAACGTCATCATCGGTAAACTGATTCCTGCGGGTACAGGTATTTCCCGTTATCGCAACCAAACGTATCAGATGGCAAATGAAACCACCGAAACGGATAAATCTGACAAAGAAACAGTGCTCATTAAATAGAGTTATTTGTTGACTTTGCCTAGATGAGGTGGTAAGATAACTTCGTGTGCTTGGGAATTATTCACTTTGGAGGGCGAATCAATGTCTTATGAAAAAGTGAAACAAGCAGAATCGTTGACGATCGGCACCAAGCAAACGAAGAAGGCCATTGAGCAAGGCCGAGCGCTCGAAGTAGTAGTTGCAGATGATGCGGATCCGCAAGTGATACACCCGATCCTCACACTTTGTAAGGATCGTGGCATTTATGTAATCCACGTCGATTCGATGAAGCAACTTGGTAAAGCCTGTGGAATTGACGTGGGTGCTGCGACGGCAGCAATCTTGAAATGATCGAGAGCGACTGAATCCATCGTTGATCGCGCCCTATCTTGGGTGGGCGTGATCAACTTTCATAAATCCTTTAGTCGTTCCACTTTTTACGACCATGGAAGAAACACCTGGATCTGTGGTCTTGAGAGGATATAACCAACATCAGAAGGGGGTGCCAGTTATGCCAACAATGAACCAGCTCGTGCGCAAAGGTCGCCAAGCTAAAATCAAAAAGTCCAAATCTCCAGCGTTGCAATACACGTACAACAGCATGAAAAAAGAGGTTGTGCCACAAAGCGCGCCACAAAAACGCGGTGTATGTACGCGTGTGGGTACGATGACTCCGAAGAAACCGAACTCCGCTTTGCGTAAATATGCCCGTGTTCGCTTGACCAACGGCACGGAGGTTACCGCGTACATCCCAGGTATCGGTCACAACCTGCAAGAACACAGTGTTGTGTTGATCCGTGGTGGACGTGTTAAGGACTTGCCAGGGGTACGTTACCACATCGTTCGCGGTGCGCTTGATACCGCAGGTGTAGCTAACCGTAACCAAGCGCGTTCCAAATACGGCGCGAAACGTCCTAAGAAATAATAAAGCTGACGCAGCATAGAACCACAATGAAAAGGAGGGAGAAGCATGCCACGTAAAGGCCCAGTAGCTCGTCGGGATGCACTGCCAGATCCAATTTACAATAGCAAACTGGTAACCCGTCTCATCAACCGCCTGATGTATGACGGAAAAAAAGGGATTGCACAACGCATTTTGTACAATGCATTTGATCTCATTCGTGAACGTACTGGAAACGATCCGATGGAAGTGTTTGAACAAGCGCTGAAAAACGTGATGCCAGTGCTGGAAGTAAAAGCTCGCCGTGTAGGTGGTGCTAACTACCAAGTTCCAGTTGAGGTAAAACCAGAACGTCGCACCAGCCTTGGTCTCCGTTGGTTGGTTAGCTACGCTCGTCTGCGCGGTGAAAAAACCATGGAAGAGCGTTTGGCTAACGAAATCATGGATGCCGCTAACAATACAGGTGCAGCCGTGAAGAAGAAAGAAGATACGCACCGTATGGCAGAAGCCAACCGTGCATTTGCTCACTATCGCTGGTAATCAACATTCTTTCCAATATGAAGGGAGAAATTTCCGATGGCACGCGAATTCTCCTTGCAAAATACACGTAACATTGGGATCATGGCTCACATCGACGCTGGTAAAACGACCACCACTGAGCGTATCCTGTTCTACACCGGTCGCGTACACAAAATTGGTGAGGTGCACGAAGGTGCGGCCACTATGGACTGGATGGAGCAAGAGCAAGAGCGCGGAATCACCATTACTTCCGCTGCGACTACCGCTCAGTGGAAAGGTCATCGTGTCAACATCATTGACACTCCAGGACACGTTGATTTCACCGTTGAGGTAGAGCGTTCCCTCCGTGTATTAGACGGGGCAGTAGGTGTATTCTGTGCAAAAGGTGGCGTAGAGCCACAATCTGAGACGGTATGGCGTCAGGCTGACCGTTATGGCGTACCGCGCATTGCGTATGTTAATAAAATGGATATCCTCGGTGCTGATTTCTACGGCGCCGTACAGCAAATGCGCGAGCGCCTTGGCGCAAATGCTGTGCCAATCCAAATTCCAATCGGTTCCGAAGACAACTTCCAAGGTGTGATCGACCTCGTAACCATGAAGGCGATCATCTACACCGACGATCTGGGTACCACTTCCGAAGCCCGCGAGATTCCAGAAGAATACGCGGACAAAGCAGAAGAGTACCGCAACATCCTCGTGGAAGCTGTGGCCGAGTTGGATGAAGAGCTGATGATGAAATACCTCGAAGGTGAAGAGCTCACTGAAGAGGAAATCGTCTCCACTCTCCGCAAAGGTACCTGTGAAGTGAAAATCACCCCAGTCCTCTGCGGTTCTTCCTACAAAAACAAAGGGGTGCAACCACTCCTTGACGCAGTCGTAGCTTATTTGCCATCGCCACTGGATGTGCCTGCGATCCAAGGCACGTTGCCGGACGGTACGGAAACGGTGCGTCACTCCAGTGACGAAGAGCCATTTGCAGCGCTGGCGTTCAAAGTCATGACCGACCCATATGTAGGGAAGTTAACCTTCTTCCGCGTTTACTCCGGTACGTTGGATTCCGGTTCTTACGTAATGAACACCACCAAAGGCAAGCGTGAGCGGATCGGGCGGATCCTGCAAATGCACGCGAACCACCGTGAGGAAATCTCCACGGTATACGCTGGGGATATCGCGGCGGCGGTTGGTTTAAAAGACACCACTACAGGTGAAACTCTCAGTGACGAGAAGAATCCGATCATTCTTGAGTCCATGGAGTTCCCAGAGCCGGTGATCAAGATCGCGATCGAGCCAAAATCCAAAGCGGACCAAGACAAAATGGGTATGGCCCTTACCAAACTGGCGGAAGAGGACCCAACCTTCAAAACTTGGACCGACGAAGAGACCGGCCAAACGATTATTGCGGGCATGGGTGAGCTTCACCTGGAAATCATCGTTGACCGTCTGAAGCGCGAATTCAAAGTGGAAGCCAACGTGGGTGCTCCACAGGTTGCCTACAAAGAAACGTTCCGCTCCCCTGCCAAAGTGGAAGGGAAGTTCGTTCGCCAATCCGGTGGTCGTGGTCAATACGGTCACGTTTGGATCGAGTTCGAACCATTGGAAGAAGGCGCCGGCTTCGAATTCGTCAACAAAATCGTTGGTGGTGTGGTTCCAAAAGAATACATCCCAGCCGTTCAAGCCGGTATCGAAGAGGCCATGCAAAATGGTGTCTTAGCGGGCTTCCCAATGGTTGACATCCGTGCGACCATCGTTGATGGTTCTTACCACGATGTGGACTCCTCCGAAATGGCGTTCAAAATCGCTGGTTCGATGGCACTCAAAGCGGCCAAATCCAAATGTAACCCAGTCCTCTTGGAGCCAATGATGAAAGTGGAAGTTACGGTTCCGGAAGACTACATGGGTGACGTGATGGGCGACATCAACTCCCGTCGCGGCCGCGTTGAGGGTATGGAAGCGCGCGCTGGCGCCCAAGTGATCCGCGCAATGGTACCGCTGGCGGAAATGTTCGGTTATGTAAGTAACCTGCGTTCCCGCACCCAAGGACGCGGCGTCTTCTCCATGGTGTTTGACCACTATGAAGAAGTTCCACGCAACATCGCCGACGAGATCATTAAAAAGCGTTCTGGCGAGTAATTCCAATCATTTCCTGAGTTAAGAAACTGGCGAAGCGGAAGTTTCCGCTTCCCGGATTTCCATATATCAATTACAATAATACTTAGTTTCATGAGTAAAGGGAGGATACCTAGTCATGGCAAAAGCCAAGTTCGAGCGTACAAAACCTCACGTTAACATTGGTACCATCGGTCACGTAGACCATGGTAAAACGACTTTGACCGCTGCAATCACCACCGTTTTGGCTCAAAAAGGTGGCGCACAAGCGACCGCTTATGACCAAATCGATAAAGCACCAGAAGAAAGAGAGCGCGGTATCACCATCTCCACTGCTCACGTAGAGTACGAAACCGACAACCGTCACTATGCTCACGTTGACTGCCCAGGTCACGCTGACTACGTGAAAAACATGATCACCGGTGCTGCGCAAATGGACGGTGCGATCCTGGTAGTATCCGCTGCTGACGGCCCAATGCCACAAACCCGTGAGCACATCCTGCTCTCCCGTCAGGTAGGTGTTCCGTACATCGTAGTCTTCCTGAACAAATGTGACATGGTTGACGACGAAGAGTTGTTGGAACTCGTAGAAATGGAAGTTCGTGAACTTCTGTCCGAGTACGACTTCCCAGGTGACGACATCCCAGTAATCGCTGGTTCCGCTCTGAAAGCACTTGAAGATCCAACCGGTGAGTGGGCTCAAAAAATCCATGACCTGATGGCTGCGGTTGACGAGTATGTACCAACTCCAGAACGCGACACCGACAAATCCTTCTTGATGCCAGTAGAGGACGTATTCACCATTACCGGTCGTGGTACCGTAGCTACCGGTCGTGTAGAGCGCGGTGTAGTTAAAGTGGGTGACGAAGTTGAGATCGTAGGTCTTGGCGAAACCCGCAAAACCGTATGTACCGGTGTTGAGATGTTCCGCAAGTTGCTTGACTCCGCACAAGCCGGGGACAACATCGGTGCTCTGCTCCGTGGTGTTGAGCGTAAAGACATCCAACGTGGTCAAGTACTGGCTAAACCTGGCAGCGTAAACCCACACACCAAATTCAGAGCACAAGTTTACGTTCTGTCCAAAGAAGAGGGTGGACGTCATACCCCATTCTTCTCCAACTATCGTCCACAATTCTACTTCCGCACCACCGACGTAACCGGCGTTATCAAATTGCCAGAAGGCGTTGAAATGTGCATGCCTGGCGATAACGTAGAAATGGAAGTGGAACTGATCGCTCCGATCGCGATCGAAGACGGTACCCGTTTCGCTATCCGTGAAGGTGGTCGTACCGTAGGCGCTGGCGCAGTTACCGCGATCATCGAGTAATTGTTGCCTTCGCTAACAAAGCTGTTAACCCATATTGGGTTGACAGCTTTTTCTTTTTTCGAAGATGACGGATTGACAATGAATAAAGGTTGGAAGAATCAAGTTGGGTGGCCTTAACACATTCGGGTTTGGCGCGAGTATGAAAAGGGGGAGGCTATAGCCCGAGGAGACCTTTGCTGTGGTTAAACAGTGGATCATTACGAGTGGAGAGATGCACATATTTCACAGGTTGTGAATGGTAGGGACCATTTGCCCCTACTGTCGTTGGTCTTTTGCCCGGAATGACTTGCCGATGGAGTGATGACTTGATAGAATAAAACCAAATTTAGTACCTTATAATGTTTTGTACCTGGTTTAAGGTTGGTGAGGAAGTTGAATGCACAGTTTAAAAAAGGCGTGCTTACTTTATGCGTCCTGGTTTTGGCCAAAAACAAAGACCGCTATGGTTATGAGTTGGTACAAAGCATTTCGGAGAAGTTCCTGATAGCGGAAGGAACCATTTATCCGCTGTTGCGGAGGTTAACCAAAGAAGGGTACTTTTCCACATATTTGCTGGAGTCTACGGAAGGCCCTCCACGCAAGTATTACCGGTTGACGGATAAAGGAGCGGCTTATCTTGATGAACTGATCAAAGATTGGCGCATCTTTGCCGGTGGGGTGAACTGGATCATTGCGGAGGGGTTAGGACGTGAAGATGAAGGAAGTGGTCATCAATGAGCTTTACAAACTGGTGAAAGGGACTCCGGAATCAGGGTATCTTGAAACGAACCCGTTCCGCTCCAAACAAAGGATAGTTTCCCTTCTTTGGTGCGCTCGATAGAGGCTTGTGCAGGCACTCAGCAGAAGACAGGACCCCAAAATGACAAACAGGATGGGAGCAAGACGAAGTTTCATTTTATCCCTTCTTTCCTACTGAAGTAGATGAAAGACTTGGTAAGAGAATAACCAAACTCTATGTATATTCGGTTAGTGCCTTGTAAATATTCCAAAAGAATTGGGCAAAAAGGAGAGGCCAGCAAACTCCGTGAGAGGTGGACAAATGATATACCCGGCGAATCACTTGCAACCGCGGGCGAGTTCTAGTAAAATATTGTAAGTTCAGCGCGTTCATGGGAGAAATTTAAGACTATTAAGCTCTCTCTTATTTGTCGCTTCCGCAAAATAAAAGGAAAAAAGCTTGCATCTGCCTCTGTTTTTCATTATAATCTTGAATGTTGTCATGAACGCGATGATGCGAAAGGTTGCCGACACACCCGGCCCCTTTGCCATGGCTGGGCGGGAAATTTTCGCGGAGAAGTTCATTTAGCAAAATGAGCGAGAAGGAGGGTTAACAATGGCAAAACAAAAGATTCGCATTCGTTTAAAGGCTTACGATCACCGTGTTTTGGATCAATCCGCGGTGAAAATCGTAGATACCGCTAAGCGGACGGGTGCTAGCGTGTCCGGTCCAATTCCGCTGCCAACCGAAAAAACGGTTTACACGATCTTGCGTGCGGTTCACAAATATAAAGATTCTCGTGAGCAATTCGAAATGCGCACTCATAAACGTCTCATCGACATCGTAAATCCTACGCAACAAACCGTTGATGCGTTGATGCGCCTGGATTTGCCATCTGGTGTTGATATTGAAATCAAATTGTAATTGATGAATTTAGAGTGGTAGGAGGTGTACACAGTGAAAGGGATTCTCGGTAAAAAGATCGGGATGACTCAAGTCTTCAACGAAGATGGTGTGGTTGTTCCAGTTACCGTGGTTGAAGCGGGTCCATGCGTAGTATTGCAAAAGAAAGACGTTGCCAATGACGGTTACGAAGCGATCCAGCTCGGTTTCGCTGAGAAGAAAGAACATCGTGCAAACAAGCCTGAATTGGGTCATGCGAAAAAAGCGAACGCTGCAGCGCAAAAGTTCATTAAAGAAATCCGTGGCGTAAACTTAGCTGACTATGAGTTGGGCGGAGTTGTGAAAGCGGACATTTTCTCCGCAGGAGAACTGGTTGACGTAACTGGTACCTCCAAAGGGAAAGGGTTTGCTGGTGCAATCAAACGCCACAACCAAGCTCGCGGGCCAATGAGCCACGGTTCCCGTTACCATCGTGGGCCAGGTTCCTTGGGTGCGATTGCGCCAAACCGCGTATTCAAAGGCCAAACCTTGCCAGGGCGCATGGGCAGCGATCGCGTGACGACGCAAAACTTGCAAATCGTTGGCGTTGACGCTGAGAAAAACTTGCTCCTGATCAAAGGTGCGGTGCCAGGACCTAAAAATAGTTATCTCGTAATCAAATCCGCTGTAAAAGGCAAATAATTGACAGATTGAAGAAAGGAGGAGCATCCATGCCAAAGGTAGCAGTCTTAGACATGAGCGGTCAGCAAGTGGGAGAAATCGAATTGGCTGAAACGATTTTCGGTATTACCCCTAACCAAGCTGTACTGCATGATGCCGTTGTGATGCAACAAGCGTCCCTGCGTCGCGGTACCCACGCTGTAAAAAACCGTTCCGCTGTACGCGGTGGTGGTAGAAAGCCATGGAGACAAAAAGGCACCGGACGTGCTCGTCAAGGTAGCATTCGTTCTCCACAATGGGTAGGCGGTGGTGTGGTATTTGGACCAACCCCACGTACCTATGCTTATAAATTACCTAAGAAGGTTCGTCGTCTGGCGATCAAATCGGCTCTCGCTTCCAAAGTGATCGATAGCCAATTGGTTGTACTGGATGAGCTGAAACTGGAACAACCAAAAACCCGTGACATGGTTCAAGTGCTCAAAAATCTGGGAGTGGAGAGAAAAGCGTTGGTTGTGACTGACAACCTGGAAGAAAACGCAGTACTCGCAGCACGTAACATCCCAGGAGTAAAACTCATCTCTGCTGATGGAGTTAACGTACTGGACGTCCTCTATCACGACAAATTGATTCTCACTCGTGGAGCTGTGAATCGCGTTGAGGAGGTGCTTGGCCAGTGAAAGACCCACGCGATATCATCCGTCGTCCGGTCATCACCGAAGCTTCCACCGAATTGATGGAGCAAGGGAAATACGTATTTGAAGTAGATCCACGCGCCAACAAAGTGGAAGTGAAAAAAGCGATTGAGAAAATCTTCGGCGTGAAGGTTGCGCAAGTGAACACCATGCGTGTTCCTGGCAAAATCAAACGTTACGGCCGTTACAGCGGACGTACTTCCGAAAGAAAGAAAGCGATCGTCAAGTTGGCTACCGACAGCAAACCGATCGAAATCTTTGAAGTGTAATCATCCCAAACAAAAAGGAGGGAAAAAGGAATGGCTGTTAAACACTTTAAACCGACGACTCCATCCCGTCGTCACATGACCGTTTCTTCTTTTGAAGAAATCACCACCGACAAACCGGAGAAATCCTTGGTTGTTACCCTGGTGCGCAAAGCGGGTCGCAACAACCAAGGCCGTTTGACTGTACGTCATCAAGGCGGTGGTCATAAACGCAAATACCGTATTATCGACTTCAAACGCAACAAAGATGGAATTGCAGGTAAAGTGGCTACGATCGAATACGATCCAAACCGTTCTGCAAACATCGCCCTGATTCACTATGCTGATGGTGAGAAACGCTACATTCTCGCTCCACATGGCTTGAAAGTTGGAACCACCATCATGTCTGGTCCTGAAGCAGACATCCGCGTAGGTAACGCATTGCCACTCAAAAACATCCCTGTGGGTACCGTTATTCACAACATCGAGCTGAAACCAGGTCGCGGTGGACAATTGGTACGTGCAGCTGGTGCTTCCGCACAGCTTCTCGGTAAAGAGGGCAAATACGCGATCATCCGTTTGACTTCCGGTGAAACCCGCATGATCAACGTGGAGTGCCGCGCGACCATCGGTCAAGTGGGCAACCTCGATCATGAGCTCATCACCATTGGTAAAGCTGGACGTTCCCGTTGGTTGGGTAAACGACCAACCGTTCGTGGTTCCGTGATGAACCCGGTTGATCACCCACACGGTGGTGGTGAAGGTCGTGCACCAATCGGACGCAAGTCTCCGATGACTCCATGGGGCAAACCAACCCTTGGTTACAAAACCCGCAAGAAAAACAAAGCATCTGACAAATATATTATCCGTCGTCGCAAGAAGTAATCTAGGCTGGGATAAAGCCTCACTCGAAGGGAGGTTAACTATATGGGCCGCAGCTTGAAAAAAGGACCATTTGTAGATGCTCACCTGATCAAGAAAGTTGAAGAACTGAATGAAAAAGGTGAAAAACGAGTAATCAAAACCTGGTCTCGTCGCTCTACCATTTTCCCTGAATTCATTGGTCATACGTTTGCAGTGCATGATGGTCGCAAACATGTTCCTGTATTTGTGAGCGAAGACATGGTAGGCCACAAATTGGGCGAGTTTGTTCCAACGCGCACCTACAAAGGTCACGCCGCTGATGACAAGAAAACGAAAAGACGGTAGAGGTCTGGTTAAAGAGAGGGGGGTTACAACATGGAAGCAAAAGCTGTTGCACGCTATGTGCGCATCGCTCCACGCAAAGCGCGCCTGGTTATGGACTTGATTCGCGGTAAATCCGTAGAAGAGGCACTGGCGATCTTAAAATTTACTCCTCGCGCAGCATCTCCGATTATCGAGAAAGTACTCGCTTCTGCAGTTGCAAATGCTGAGCACAACTTTAACATGGACTCCAGCCGTCTGGTTGTAGCAAAAGCGTTTGTTGACGAAGGTCCAACCATGAAGCGTTACATGCCTCGTGCTATGGGTCGTGCGAGCCGTATTAACAAGCGTACCAGCCACATCACTGTGGTTGTAAGCGAAAAGTAATCAATTATTGAATAAGGAGGGATGAAGCTGTGGGTCAAAAGGTAAATCCAGTTGGTCTGCGTGTCGGAGTGATTCGCGATTGGGAATCCAAATGGTACGCTGACAAAGACTATGCTGATTTATTGCACGAAGACATTAAGATCCGTGAATTCGTGAAAAAACGCCTGAAAGACGCAGCGGTTTCCACTGTTGAGATCGAGCGCGCAGCTAACCGCGTTAACATCACCATTCACACCGCGAAGCCAGGCATGGTAATCGGTAAAGGTGGTACGGAAGTTGAAGCATTGCGCCAAGCGCTTGCGAAATTGACCAATAAGAAAGTTCACATCAACATTAACGAAATCAAAAACCCAGAGCTTGATGCATATCTCGTGGCTGAAAGCATCGCACAACAATTGGAGCGTCGTGTTTCTTTCCGTCGTGCGATGAAGCAAGCGATCCAACGTTCTCTGCGTGCTGGTGCGAAAGGGATTCGTACCATGGTTAGCGGACGTTTGGGTGGCGCGGATATTGCTCGTAGCGAAGGTTACAGTGAAGGTACTGTACCTCTTCACACCTTGCGTGCGGATATTGACTACGGTTTTGCAGAAGCGCACACCACATATGGCCGTATCGGTGTAAAAGTTTGGGTATATCGTGGCGAAGTATTGCCAACCAAAAACAAAGGAGCAGCGGAAGGAGGCGAGTAATCTATGTTGATGCCAAAACGTGTGAAATTCCGTCGTCCGCATCGTCCGAGCCTGAAAGGGAAGGCGAAAGGCGGCACTGAAGTCGCATTCGGCGAATACGGTTTACAAGCGCTTGAGCCAGCTTGGATTACGAACCGTCAAATCGAAGCTGCCCGTATTGCCATGACCCGTTACATCAAACGTGGTGGTAAAGTGTGGATCAAGATCTTCCCGGATCAACCGATCACCCAAAAACCACTTGAGGTACGGATGGGTAGCGGTAAAGGTTCCCCTGAAAAGTGGGTCGCGGTTGTAAAACCAGGACGCATCATGTTTGAGTTGGCTGGTGTACCGGAAGAAACAGCTCGTGAAGCGATGCGTCTGGCAGCTATGAAATTACCAGTAAAAACGAAATTCGTAAAACGTGAAGAAGCGGGTGGTAACGAATGAAAGCAAAAGAGCTAGTAGAGTTGACCACCGCCGAGATCGAGCAAAAGCTCGCACAGTACAAGGAAGAACTGTTTAACCTCCGCTTCCAATCGGCTACTGGACAATTGGAAAATCCAGCCCGGTTACGCCAAGTTCGCAAAGATATTGCCCGTGCTAAAACGGTCTTACGGGAGCGCGAACTGGGAATCGAAAGGAGGAAACAGGGATGAACGAGCGTACAACTCGCCGTAAAGTACGTGTCGGCAAAGTGGTCAGCGATAAAATGGATAAAACGATCGTTGTCGCTGTTGAGACCTATAAGAAACATCCACTGTACGGTAAGCGCGTGAAATACACCAAAAAATTCAAAGCTCATGACGAACTCAACCAAGCAAAAGTGGGCGATATCGTAAGAATCATGGAAACCCGTCCGCTTTCCAAAGACAAACGCTTCCGTTTAGTAGAAGTCGTAGAAGAAGCTGTTATCATCTAACATGAGACACGCGTGAATGACGCGGGAAGGAGGGAATACCATGATCCAACCTCAAACACGTCTTCGTGTGGCTGACAACTCTGGTGCGAAGGAAGTTATGTGCATCCGTGTATTGGGTGGTTCCAAAAAGTCCACTGCCGGTATCGGTGACATTATCGTAGCTTCTGTGAAACAAGCTACACCCGGTGGCGTTGTCAAGAAGGGGGATGTAGTGAAGTGCGTAGTGGTGCGCACGGTTCGCCCATCTCGTCGTCCAGATGGTTCCTACATCCGTTTTGATGAAAACGCAGCGGTTGTAATTAAAGAAGATAAAAGCCCACGTGGAACTCGTATCTTCGGACCAGTTGCCCGTGAGCTGCGTGATCGTGATTTCATGAAGATCATTTCTTTGGCACCGGAAGTACTGTAATCTGTTGTTCTTTATGACAAAGTAACATGTCGGTAAGTAAGGAGGTGCTAGAGACATGCACATCAAAAAAGGCGATATGGTTATCGTAATGCGCGGTAAAGAAGCTCCATACTTCGAAAACGGCAAAAAAGTTTACACCCGCGGTCGCGTGATCAAAGTTCTCCCAAAAGAGAATCGCGTGGTAGTTGAAGGCGTAAACATGGTGAAAAAGCATTCTCGCCCAACCCAAGCAAACCCTCAAGGTGGCATCATTGAAAAAGAAGCGCCAATCCACGTTTCCAACTTGATGATCGAGGATCCAAAAACGAAAGAACCAACCCGTGTTGGCTACCAATTCGTTGAGGGTAAAAACGGTGAGATGAAAAAAGTTCGCGTTGCGAAAAAATCTGGCGAAATTCTTGACAAGTAATGTTTAAGGAAGGGAGGTACACAAAGTGGCAGCACGTCTGAAAGAGCTGTACCTGAATGAGGTTGCTCCAGCCCTCATGAAGAAGTTCAACTACAAGTCTTCGATGCAATTACCTAAAGTTGAGAAAGTGATCATCAACATGGGTGTGGGTGAAGCGGTAGCCAATGCCAAATCGTTGGATGGAGCAGTGGAAGATCTCACCCTGATTGCTGGTCAAAAACCAGTCATCACCCGTGCTAAAAAATCGATCGCTGGCTTCAAGCTTCGTGAAGGAATGCCGATCGGTGTGAAAGTAACCCTTCGTGGGGAGCGTATGTATCACTTCTTGGACAAATTGATGAACATCGCTCTGCCACGCGTACGTGACTTCCGTGGGGTTTCTCCTAAAGCGTTCGATGGCCGGGGTAACTACACCTTGGGTCTGAAGGAACAGCTGATCTTCCCGGAAATTGCTTACGATAAAGTGGATAAAGTTCGTGGTATGGACGTTGTTATCGTAACGACGGCCAACACCGACGAAGAAGCCCGTGAGCTTCTCACCCTGATGGGTATGCCATTCCGCAAATAATCCTGAACGGATTTAAAAATACGATTAAAGGAGGGAATCACTTGGCCAAGAAGTCGATGATCGTAAAATCTAAGCGTGAACCGAAATTCGCCGTGCGCGCTTACACCCGTTGCGAACGTTGTGGTCGTCCACATTCTGTATTGCGCAAGTTTAAGCTGTGTCGTATCTGCTTCCGTGAGTTGGCCTACAAAGGGCAGATTCCCGGCGTTAAAAAAGCTAGCTGGTAATGATGATAGGAAGGAGGGTTTCTCATGGTGATGACTGACCCGATTGCAGATATGCTGACTAGAATTCGTAACGCCAACATGGTGCGTCATGAGAGCGTTGAGTTCCCTGCGTCTCGTATGAAACGGGAGATCGCTGAAATCTTGAAACGTGAAGGTTTCATTCGCGATGCTGAGTATATTGAAGACAACAAACAAGGCATCATTCGCATCTTCCTGAAATACGGTCAGAACAACGAAAAGGTAATAACCGGACTGAAACGCATCAGCAAACCCGGTTTGCGCGTATATGTAAAATCAACCGAAATTCCACGTGTATTGCGTGGTTTGGGTATTGCGATTCTGTCTACGAACAAAGGAATCATGACTGATAAAGAAGCTCGTCAAAACAAAGTGGGCGGAGAAGTACTCGCTTATATTTGGTAATTTTGGCTAACGGATGGAGGTGAATGGAATGTCCCGTATCGGTAAAAAACCAGTTGTTATCCCAGCTGGAGTAGAAGTGAAAGTTGAAGGCGGCAAGGTAACGGTAAAAGGGCCAAAAGGCACGTTATCCCGCAACTTCCATTCCGATATCGCCATTAAGGTGGAGAACAACGAGTTGATCGTTGAGCGTCCAAGCGATCAACGCACACACCGTGCACTCCATGGTACCACTCGCAGCTTGGTCGCAAACATGGTTGAGGGTGTATCCAATGGATTCTCCAAAACGCTTGAGTTGGTCGGTGTCGGATACCGTGCTTCGAAAAAAGGAAGCAACGTGGTATTGAACGTAGGTTACTCCCACCCTGTGGAAGTAAAGCCGCTGGAAGGGATTGAGTTGGATGTGCCTTCTCAAACCCAAATCGTAGTAAAAGGGATCGATAAACAAAAAGTTGGCGAAATGGCTGCCAACATCCGCAAGATCCGTGAGCCTGAGCCTTACAAAGGCAAAGGGATTAAATACAGCGACGAAGTGATTCGCCGCAAAGAAGGTAAAACAGGTAAGTAATCGAATCGCCTAACTAGAAGGGAGTGAGCTAGACCGTGATTCGCAAGGAAGATCGCAATAAGAAACGGAAAAAACGTCACCTGCGTGTTCGCAAGCGTCTGTTCGGAACGGCTGAACGTCCACGGCTGAACGTCTTCCGTTCTTCTAAAAACATTTATGCACAATTGATCGACGATACCGTGGGTCATACCATTGCAGCCGCGTCTACCCTGGATCCTGAATTCCAAGCCAAAGGAGTAAACGCTGGTACGGTTGAGGCTGCACGCATCGTTGGTGAATTGGTCGCACAACGTGCGCTTGAAAAAGGACACAAATCAGTAGTATTCGATCGTGGCGGATATCTCTATCATGGTCGGGTTAAAGCTTTGGCTGAAGGAGCACGGGAAGGGGGTCTAGACTTTTGAGCAAGCAAGAAAAGCCACGCAAAAGAGAAGCTGCGCAGTCCGAGTATATCGAAAAGCTGGTTAACATTAACCGCGTAGCGAAGGTCGTTAAAGGTGGTCGTCGGTTCAGCTTCAGCGCACTGGTTGTGGTGGGCGACGGCAAAGGTAAAGTTGGCGCTGGTATCGGTAAAGCGGCTGAGGTGCCAGAAGCGATTCGCAAGGGAGTCGAAGATGCGAAAAAGAACATGATTACCGTTCCTCTGAAGGGTAGCACCATCCCGCACGATGTTTTGGGTCGTTTCGGTGCTGGTCAAGTAATCATGAAACCCGCTTCCAAAGGTACCGGGGTTATCGCTGGTGGTCCGGTGCGTGACGTATTGAACGCGGCTGGTGTTGGTGACATCCTCACCAAATCTACTGGTTCTAACAACCCAATCAACATGGTTCGCGCGACACTCGCCGGATTGGAAAGCTTGAAGCGTCCTGAGGACGTAGCAAAATTACGCGGTAAAAGCGTAGAGGAATTGTTGGGATAAGGGAGGGATGACCGTGGCTAAGAAACTGGCAATCACGCTGAAGCGTAGTATGATCGGCCGTCCGGAAGTGCAACGTGTCACCCTGCGCACACTCGGTCTTACGAAACGTGAGCAAACCGTTGTCCATTCAGATAATCCGGCTATTCGTGGTATGATTAACAAAGTGAACCATTTGGTAGAAGTGAAAGAAATCGCTGAGTAAGCGATATGATCTGTTGAAGAGGAGGTGCGAAGGATGAAATTGCACGAGCTGAAACCGGCTCCAGGTTCTCGTCATAAGAAAAAACGCTTAGGTCGCGGGATTTCTGCTGGCCAAGGCAAGACCGCTGGTAAGGGTCACAAAGGGCAAAACGCTCGTTCCGGTGGTGGTGTGCGCCCTGGTTTTGAAGGCGGACAAAACCCGATCTATCGCCGTTTGCCAAAACGTGGCTTTACCAACCCAAATCGTGTAGAGTATGCGATTGTTAACCTTGATACCTTGAACCGTTTTGAAGAGGGCACGGTCGTAACTCCAGAACTCCTGGTTCAAGAAGGCGTTGTGAAAAACTTGAAAGATGGTTTGAAAATCCTGGGCAATGGTGAACTGAGCAAAAAGCTGACTGTGAAAGCTCATAAATTCTCTGCCTCTGCGATTGAAAAAATCAACGCCGTTGGTGGAGCGACGGAGGTAATCTAATGATTCGGAACCTGGGGAACATCTTTAAGGTTGAAGATCTTCGTCGTCGTATCTTTTTTACCCTGATGATGTTAGTGGTCTTTCGGATCGGAAGTTTCATTCCGGTTCCGAACACTAACGCCGCTATGCTTCAGCAATTGATGAATGAGACCCAAGGGGTTTTTAACCTGATCAACGCATTTTCGGGGAATGCCTTTCAAAACTTCTCGATTTTCGCGATGGGAATTATGCCCTACATCACCGCTTCGATCGTCGTGCAATTGCTTTCGATGGATGTGATTCCGGCGTTTGCGCGCTGGGCCAAAGAAGGGGAAGTGGGTCGTCGTAAATTGGCGCAATTCACCCGTTACTTCACCGTTGTGTTGGCCTTGATCCAATCGATCGGGGTGTCCATTGGTTTCAACAGAGCCACCAATGGTTTCATCGTAGATCAGAGTGTATGGTCCTACGCCCTGATCGGCTTGTCCCTGACAGCGGGTACCTGTTTCTTGATGTGGATGGGTGAACAGATCACCGACAAAGGAATCGGGAATGGGATTTCCATTCTGATCTTTGCGGGGATTGTGGCTGGACTCCCTGGTCAGGTGGGATATCTCGCGGAATCGTTTTTTAAGGACAAAGATCAACTCTTCCTCGGCATTCTGAAGATGGTAGGCGTGTTGCTTGTCGCCATCATTCTGATTGTGGCGGTCATCTATATTCAGCAAGGTGTAAGAAAGATCCCAGTGCAATACACCAAACGTGTGGTGGGGCGCAAAATGTACGGTGGCCAATCCACCCACATCCCGATGAAAATCAACGCAGCTGGTGTGATTCCTGTGATCTTCGCCCTGTCACTCTTGATGTTTCCGCAGACAATCGCGAACTTTTGGCGAGGCAATCCGGTTGCTGATTGGATTATCGTCAACTTCGATTACACCAAGTTTAGCCTCGGGATGGCACTGTACGTGATCTTGATCATCGGATTTACTTACTTCTATACGTTTGTACAGCTGAATCCAATTCAATTGGCTGATCAGATGAAGAAAAACGGCGGATTTATTCCAGGTGTTCGCCCTGGTAAGGCCACTACCACTTATTTGACGAAGGTGATGAACCGTTTAACCTTAACGGGTGCTCTCTTCTTGGCGGCTGTGTCCATTCTGCCGATCATCCTGATCAATCTCGCAAACCTACCGCAGCAAGTTCAGATTGGTGGCACATCCCTTCTGATCGTTGTCGGGGTAGCGCTTGAAACGATGAAAACGATCGAAAGTCAGTTGATTAAACGCCATTATAAAGGCTTTATGCATAAATAAGATGATCGAACACCCCCGGAGCCTTCTTCCGGGGACTATGCATGAGCAGACCATTGTTGTGGTTTAACCTGTACATGCGGACCGCCCGTAGGCAACCGTACCGGGAGGGATGAGGCTTGAATATCGTATTGATGGGTTTGCCCGGAGCAGGAAAAGGCACGCAAGCGAGCCGAATACTTGAGGAGCTGAAAATCCCTCACATCTCAACAGGAGACATGTTTCGGGCAGCGGTAAAAGAAGAAACGCCATTAGGCTTGGAAGCAAAGTCCTACATGGATCGTGGTCAACTAGTTCCAGATCGTGTGACGATTGGTATTGTCCGTGAGCGGTTGGGCAAAGATGATTGTGCGAACGGCTTTTTGTTGGATGGTTTTCCAAGAACGGTTCCGCAGGCTGAAGCACTTGATGAGTTGACAAAAGAGCTTCATCGCGCTATCGATTTCGTACTATATATTGAAGTAAGTGAAGATGAACTCCTAAAACGTCTAACGGGCAGACGCATCTGTCGTGATTGCGGTGCTTCATACCATGTGGTGTTTGCACCGTCAAAAAAAGAGGGGGTTTGCGACCGTTGTGGTGGCGAGCTTTACCAACGTGCTGACGACAGTGCTGAAACCGTACATGAACGCCTCAAAGTGAATCTGGAACAAACCCGGCACTTGCTTCAGTACTACGAATCGACTGGCAAACTTCATCGCGTGAATGGGGAACAGCCGATCGAAAGAGTGACCGAACAAATTTTGTCACTGATTCGAGGTTCCGTAAAATGATTATTTTAAAATCGGCAAAAGAGTTAGACCGTATGAGAGAAGCGGGCAAAATCGTTTATTTGACCCATCAAGAGTTGAAAAAAGCGATACAGCCCGGCGTAACGACGAAAGAGTTGGACCGGATTGCGGAGAAAGTGATTACCCGTTTGGGAGCGACTCCTTCTTTTAAGGGGTATAATGGATTTCCGGGAAGCATTTGCACTTCGGTCAACGAAGAGCTGGTTCATGGAATTCCCGGTGACCGTGTGCTAAAAGAAGGAGATATCATCTCCATCGATATCGGCGCCTGTTATCAAGGGTACCACGGGGACTCAGCGTGGACATACGCTGTAGGGAAAATTTCTCCAGAAGCGGAAAAATTGCTTTCCGTTACCGAAGCGAGCCTATACAAAGGCTTGGAACAAGCGAAACCAGGTGCGCGCATCGGTGATATCTCTCATGCAGTTCAGCAAGTAGCTGAAGAAGCGGGCTTTTCGATTGTACGTGAGTATGTAGGTCATGGAATCGGCCAGAACTTACATGAAGCACCAAGCGTGCCCAATTATGGTTTGGCGGGAAAAGGGCCTCGCCTTAAACCAGGAATGACCTTGGCGGTGGAGCCGATGGTCAATTTCGGCAAACGCTTTGTGCGGACACTTGCGGATAATTGGACGGTTGTTACAACTGACGGTTCAATCTGTGCCCATTTTGAGCATACGATTGCGATCACGGATGAAGGCCATGAGATTCTGACGAAAGCGTAATCCAGGTGAAGGGTGATGAATGTGGCTGCTGTTGACTGCAGACCCCGTCCAGGACAGATCGTGCGTATACTGCGCGGGAGAGATGCAGGTCAATTCGCTGTAGTAATCAGTTTTGAGGAACCACATTTCGTTTTTCTGGCTGATGGGGATCAGCGTAAATTTGACCATCCCAAAAAGAAAAACGTGAAACACATCCAGCTGACCAAACATGTGAGCGAGGATGTGGCGGAAGCATTGAGTCATCATGGTCGTGTTACCAATGCCAAGTTGCGATACGCCCTGAACCAATACCTGCTCCAGAGTGAGCAAAAAGGAGAGTGAATCGATGGCCAAGGAAGATGTGATCGAAGTTGAAGGGATCGTCAAAGAGCCCCTGCCAAATGCAATGTTTCGTGTAGAGTTGGATAATGGTCACGAAGTGTTGGCGCACGTTTCTGGCAAAATCCGCATGCACTTTATTCGCATTTTGCCAGGAGACAAAGTGACCGTGCAACTTTCCCCTTATGACTTAACCCGTGGGCGGATCACTTACCGTTATAAGTAATTTCGCGAAGTGATTGCGTTAACCTTAGGGTGCCAAACTGAAAGTGGGACACAGACAGGAGGTTAACAAGATGAAAGTAAGACCATCTGTGAAGCCCATTTGCGAAAAGTGCAAAGTGATTCGTCGCAAAGGGGCTGTAATGGTAATCTGTGAAAATCCAAAACACAAGCAAAAACAAGGCTAATAGACGGGAGGTGTAGCGTATGGCACGTATTGCAGGTATCGACTTGCCACGTGAGAAACGTGTTGAGATCGCCCTCACTTACATTTACGGTATCGGTCGTTCTCAATCTCAAAAAATCTTGGAAGCTACTGGTATCAATCCGGATACTCGCGTTCGTGATTTAACGGAAGAAGAAGTAACCAAGCTGCGTAGCTTTATCGACAAAAACCTGGTGGTGGAAGGTGACCTTCGTCGCGAAGTCGCCCTGAACATCAAACGCTTGATCGAGATCGGTTGCTACCGCGGCATTCGTCATCGTCGTGGTTTGCCAGTTCGCGGTCAACGTACCAAAACCAATGCTCGTACCCGTAAAGGTCCACGCCGCACGGTTGCGAACAAGAAAAAATAATCGTAGCGAGGAGGGAAAACAGTGGCTAAACGTAAAACGACTACTCAGCGCGTAAAACGCCGTGTGAGAAAGAACATTGAAACGGGTGTAGCTCATATCCGTTCTACTTTCAACAATACGATCATTACGATCACGGACCCACGTGGTAACACCGTTGCTTGGGCAAGCTCCGGTACGATGGGATTCAAAGGTTCCCGTAAAAGCACTCCATTCGCAGCGCAAATGGCAGCGGAAGCAGCTGCTAAAACCGCAATGGAAAACGGGATGAAGTCGGTTGATGTTCTTGTTAAAGGTCCTGGCGCAGGTCGTGAAGCGGCAATCCGCTCTCTGCAAGCGGCAGGCCTGGAAGTCAGCTTAATTAAAGACGTAACACCAATCCCTCACAATGGTTGCCGTCCGCCAAAACGTCGTCGTGTGTAATCTGCTTCATTTAAGCTGATCCGTGGTTTATTTTTGTAAAGAATCGTGTATACTGGATAGGACTGGATTTCCTTGTCTTTCCTATATACACTACACATTTCAGCTGCTAGGGAGATAACGCCCAGAACGCGACGTTCTGAAGGAGGGTTTGTGAGCCGTATGATTGAAATTGAAAAGCCGAAGATCGAAACTGTAAAAATCAGTGATGATCATCGTTACGGAAGATTTGTGGTGGAACCCTTGGAACGCGGATACGGCACTACCCTGGGCAATTCTCTGCGCCGTGTCCTGCTCTCTTCTTTGCCAGGTGCGGCCGTTACAACCATCCAGATTGATGGGGTATTGCATGAGTTCTCCACGATTCCTGGAGTTGTAGAAGATACCACGGAGATCATTCTCAACATTAAACAACTTGCTCTCAAAATTCATTCTGATGAAGAGAAAATCCTGGAGATCGATCTCGAAGGCCCGGGAGAAGTTAAAGCGGGGGATATTCGCGCTGACAGTGATGTAGAGGTGTTGAATCCCGATTTGCACATCGCTACATTGTCTGAAGATGCTCATCTTCGCATTCGGATGACCGCGAATCGTGGCCGCGGATATGTGTCCGCCGATAAGAATAAAAGTGAAGATCAACCGATCGGTGTCATTCCGATTGATTCGATTTACACTCCAATTGAACGGGTTAACTACCAAGTTACCAATACTCGTGTTGGACAAGTAACCAACTACGATAAATTGACCCTAGAAGTATGGTCAAACGGCAGCTTGAAGCCGGATGAAGCAGTGAGCCTTGGGGCTAAGATCTTAAATGAACACTTAATGTTATTTGTAGGTCTGACTGAACAAGCAAAAGATGCTGAAATCATGGTAGAAAAAGAAGAGGACAAAAAAGAGAAAGTGATGGAGATGACCATCGAAGAATTGGATCTCTCCGTACGTTCTTACAACTGTCTCAAACGTGCTGGCATCAACACCGTCCAAGAGCTCACACAGAAATCAGAAGAAGATATGATGAAAGTGCGCAACTTGGGACGCAAGTCTCTGGAAGAAGTTCAAGAGAAGTTGCAAGAACTCGGGTTGTCACTTCGCAAAGATGACTAACAACTGGTAGGGGGAGGGAAATAAGATGGCATATTCCAAACTCGGCAGAAACACGGGAGCCCGCAAAGCGTTGCTCCGTGATCTGGTAACGGACCTGATTATCAACGAGCGTATCGAAACCACCGAATCCAAAGCAAAAGAAGTGCGCTCCATCGTGGAGAAAATGATCACCCTCGGCAAACGCGGTGATCTGCACGCACGTCGCCAAGCGGCTGCTTTTGTTCGTACGACTCGTTCCAACACCGTAAAAGACGGGGAAGAAGTTACCCATAACAAAAACGTCGATGCAGTGAAAAAGCTGTTTGACGAGATCGCACCACGCTACCAAGAGCGCAATGGTGGTTACACTCGCATCCTGAAGCTCGGACCTCGCCGTGGTGACGGTGCACCTATGGTTTTCATCGAATTAGTGAAGTAAACCATGCGTTGATAGGTTGAATTAGAAAGGGTGAGGGCAGGATCCGGCCGGTCCTGACGTTTACCCTTTTTTCTTTTAAGGAGCCAAAATGGAGCCGATCTTACACGTTTCCAATCTCTGGTTTCACTATCAGCCTGATGAAGTGCCCAAGGAAAAATGGGCACTCAAAGATATTCAGCTCACTATCGGGGCAGGTGAGTATGTAAGCATCGTTGGCCCCAATGGTTCTGGAAAATCAACATTGGCACGCATACTAGCTGGGTTGTATCTCCCTACTGAAGGAGATGTGCACGTTTGTGGACGAGCGACATCAAATGAACAAGAGCTGTGGCAAATTCGACGTCGGGTTGGAATCGTTTTTCAAAATCCAGATAATCAAATTGTCGCACCTACTGTTCAGGACGATGTCGCTTTTGGTTTAGAAAACATGGGTCTGCCGCGTGACGAGATGAGAGCAAGAGTGGCTCATGCGCTTCAGTTGGTTGGATTGGTCGGGCTGGAAGAACGAGAGCCGCACCATCTCTCAGGCGGTCAGAAACAGCGTTTGGCGATTGCCGGGATTGTAGCGATGCAACCGGATGTCATCTTGTTTGACGAGGCCACATCGATGCTGGATCCACAGGGACGATCGGAAGTGTCCCAACTGATTCAATCGCTTAATCAACTGGGTACCACTGTTATTCATATTACCCATTCTGCCATCGAAGCATTTATGGCCGAGAGGATGATTGTGATGGCGGATGGGCAAATCAAACTGGATGCCCCTGTGGCCGAGCTTTATCCTGAAGCGATGAAGCTGAAAGAGTGGGATTTGGATGTCCCCCTTGAAGTGGAGTTGCATCATCGCCTGATTGGAGCAGGATGGCCGATGCGCGCTTCCATCACCAGTAAAGAGGATCTGGTGAGTGAAATATGGAGATTGTTATCGAGAAATTGAACGTCATCTATCATCCCGGGACGCCGTTTGCCAAACAGGCGCTAACGGATATCAACCTGCGCATTTCTAGCGGTTCGTTTGTTGCGTTGATGGGGGCAACGGGTTCCGGCAAATCGACATTGATTCAGACCATGGCTGGTTTGATCAAACCGACATCGGGGCGCATATGGATCGGGGATCAAGAAATGACGGGCGGAAGCAAACAGACCGCTCCAATCAGGCGTGCGGTCGGGATAGCTTTTCAATACCCCGAGCACCAGCTGTTTGAAGAGACCGTCGCCAAAGATATTGCATTTGGCCCCCGATTGCAGGGATTAACCGAAGAACAGGTCGTCATGAGGGTAGAAGAAGCCATGCGGTGGGTTGGGCTCTCACCCTCGTTAAAAGATCGCTCCCCTTTTGCCTTAAGTGGAGGACAGATGCGGCGAGTCGCCATCGCCGGTATCTTGGCGATGGCACCGCAAGTCTTGATCTTGGACGAACCGACGGCCGGTCTCGATCCACGTGGTCAAAGAGAGATGCTGGAGATGATTGAACTCTTGCATCGGGAGCGGGGTTTAACGGTGATTTTGGTTACCCACCAGATGGAAGAAGCGGCACGGTATGGGGAGCAGTTAGTCATCCTATCCGAAGGGCGGATCGCGCTTTCCGGCACACCGAAAGAAGTGTTTCGGGAAGCCGAGCGTCTCTCCCAACTCAGGTTGGATTTGCCGCCGATCACCAAATTGATCGCTCGACTGAACCAACAGCTCGAGCCGCCGCTTCCGTTAACGATTTTTACGGTTGAAGAGTTGGAACGTGAGCTTCAGTCAAGATGGAAGCGAGGGGAAAAGGGTTGACTCCGATCGTGATTGGACAGTATGTCCCGACCGATTCGTTTTTGCATCGTTTGGACCCTCGCGGCAAGCTTGTGTTTGTTTTTGTCTTTATGTTTCTCGTATTTTATGCGAACACGTGGCCGTCTTACCTGTTGCTTACCTTGTTTGTTCTGGCCGCCGTCAAAATGGCGCGCATCTCATATTCACTTTTCTTTCATGCCGTCAAACCGATTCTTTTTTTGGTTCTTCTCACTTCACTCTTGCATTTGTTGACGACCAAGGGCGGAGAGGTTTTGCTCGCCACGCCGGTCTTCTCCATTCATGAAGCCGGTGTAATGCAAGCGGGACTCATGTCGTTGCGCTTATTTATCTTGATGGCGATCGCGACCCTTCTTACCTTCACCACCTCCCCGATCGAGATCACGGACGCGCTGGAACAGTTGCTGAAGCCGCTAACAAAGGTCCGGGTGCCCGTGCACGAGTTAGCGATGATGATGTCCATTGCGCTTCGGTTTATCCCCACTTTATGGGGGGAAACGGAAAAGATCAAAAAGGCGCAAATGGCTCGTGGTGTCGATTTCGAAAGCGGTCATCTGCTAAAGCGACTCATGAGTTACATTCCCATCTTGATCCCTCTCTTAATCTCGTCGTTTCGACGTGCTGAAGAACTGGCCATGGCGATGGAAGCCCGCGGTTACCGTGGGGGAGAGGGGCGAAGCCGCTGGCGGGAATTGATGTTTGCCCCTCGTGACTTGTGGCTGATTCCCGCATCAATGATGCTATGGTTGGCGCTGTGGCTTTTGGAGAAGTAGGAGGCCGAAAGAACGGATGAAAAAGATCAAATTACACATTGCCTATGACGGAACAGACTTTTCTGGGTTTCAGCGTCAACCGGGGCAACGCACCATTCAAGGTGAATTGGAAAACGCGTTGGCCATATTGACCCGCGAAGAGGTGGAAATCCACGGTTCGGGTCGAACGGATGCGGGGGTGCATGCGCAGGGGCAAATCTGCCATTTTGTGACGAAGAGCCCGATCCCGGCCGAGAAGGTGGCGTATATCTTGCGCAACATGTTGCCCCGCGATATCGTCGCCGTGTCGAGTGAAGAAGTGCCGCACGACTTTCATGCTCGCAAAAGCGCCTATTGGAAGACCTATCGTTATCAAATAGACACAAGACGCGCACCAGATGTGTTTTCGCGTCGTTACCGCACTCATCTTCCTTATCCAGTAGATTTCCAAGCGATGCGGGAAGCAGCCGGCCATCTGGTGGGAACCCATGATTTCACCTCCTTTTGCTCGGCCAAAACGGTGGTGGAAGACCGGGTGCGCACGATATATCGGTGTGAAATCGTGGAAGAAGAGCACGGATATGCGATTCAAGTGACAGGAAGCGGTTTTTTATACAATATGGTTCGAATTCTGGCCGGCACGTTAGTCGAAGTGGGGCGAAAACAACTTGATCCTGCTGCGATTCCAGCCATACTGGCTGCTTGTGACCGGACGCAAGCGGGCCCTACTTTCCCACCTGAGGGGCTTATCTTGATGGAAGTGGGATATCATCCCTGGAACAATTTGTGAAAAGGGCTTTTCCCTGGTGATTTCTTGACATTTCGCCATTTTTGAGGTAAGATAACGCTTGGTATTTTCCACTCCATGCCCCGATGGAGTTTGTTCGGCGCAAAGCTTGTCAGTGCTTCAAAATACAAATGCTTCTAAATCTGTTAAGAGTAAACGGTCAACCCGTTGTGATAGAGGAGGGAATACGATGCGTACCACATTTATGGCTAAGCCAAATCAAGTGGAACGGAAATGGTATGTGGTAGATGCTGCGGGCAAAACCTTGGGTCGCCTCGCAACTGAAGTAGCTACCTTGCTTCGCGGAAAGCATAAACCTGAATTTACTCCCCATGTGGATACTGGTGATTTTGTTATTGTGATCAATGCTGATCAAGTTGAATTGACCGGTAAAAAATGGGCCCAAAAAACTTACTATCGTCACTCTGGTCATCCAGGCGGTCTCAAAGCGACTGTAGCAAGTGACATGCGCGCGAAACATCCGGAGCGTTTGATTGAATTCGCAGTAAAAGGCATGTTGCCAAAAAACACTCTGGGTCGTAAGCAATTCAAAAAACTAAAAGTATACGCTGGTTCCGAACATCCTCATCAGGCTCAACAGCCAGTTGAGTGGGAACTGCGCGGTTAATAAAAGGAGGTTACCGATTTGGCACAAGTTCAATTCTATGGAACCGGTCGCCGTAAGGAATCGGTCGCTCGTGTTCGCCTCGTTGCCGGGGATGGCCGCATTGTGATCAATGGTCGTAACATTGATGACTATTTTGGCCTGGAAACCTTAAAAGCGATCGTACGTCAACCATTAGTACTGACCAACACCACGGATCGTTATGATGTATTGGTAAACGTTGCAGGTGGTGGCTTCACGGGACAAGCGGGCGCAATCCGTCATGGGATCGCACGCGCACTGTTGAAAGTAGATCCAGAACTTCGTCCTTCCTTGAAGAAAGCTGGCTTCTTGACTCGTGACCCACGGATGAAAGAGCGTAAAAAATACGGTCTCAAAGCCGCTCGCCGCGCGCCGCAGTTCTCCAAGCGCTAAATCGAGCCAACTGTTTTGCACAACCCTCGGACTGGTTCCGAGGGTTTTTTCTTTGCTTCTTTCGTCAACACTAAAAAAAATGTTGCAGACGAAGGAGCGAGAACGTTGGTGGGAGAGATTATCCATATTGACTCATTACGAATCAAACGGGAAGAAAAGTTGCGGGAATATGCCTTGGACACGTTTCCATGGACAGAGATGGAGCGGGTAAAAGTAAAGTTGATCGAGCCGATGACAAAATATTGGCCCCCGTCGAGAAAGTGGCTTCTCATGGAGTTATGCTACCGATTGGTATACGAGGCTTTTGTCTGTGGGTTAAAGGAAGCCAAGGCGCAGGGGAAAGCCCCAATGATGTGCAAAGCTGAGTCCCATCATTTCACTTCACGTCATCATGCCGCTTGCCAAACGTTGGTGGAACAATTAACGAAGGAGTTCCATGTGTTTCAGTGGTTGGATGAATGGAGTGCGGAATCTGTATTTATCTTGTTGGGAGAGTTGAGCAAAAACTGGTTTATGAAAGGGTATGCCGGAAAGCGTTAGCAATCATATAACAGAGTCTTGTCCCATACATTAGCTAGTAGGTAGGAAGTGGAAGTGAGGCGAGACTCATGAGGCAAGCGGTTGATTGGTGGAAACAAAACCAGAAGCAGTGGTGGATGATTCTGTTCATCACGGGGGGATTGGCTGGTCTCATTGGCACGATTTCCGTCATGAGCGTAAATACGTCCAACACGATGGCAATCCCCCTGAGCGGTAAAGTGATCATGATCGATCCGGGTCATGGGGGGCCGGATGGCGGGGCCGTCGGAAATGGATTGGTTGAGAAAGAGATCGCCTTGCCCATTGCGCTGTTTTTGCGCGAGTATTTGCAAGAAGCGGGGGCTTATGTGATGATGACGCGCGAAGTCGATCAGGACTTGGCCGATCCTGGGACTGAACGGATCAACCGGCGGAAAGTAGAGGACTTGTTGCGCCGGATTCATCTGCTGAAGGAGAAGAGGGCGGACGCGTTGATCAGTATTCATCTCAATGCCATTCCCTCCCCGAAGTGGTCTGGCGCCCAAACTTTTTATAATCCCGTCCGTGAAGAAAACAAACGGTTGGCCACCCTGATTCAAGCTGAGTTGATCAAACAATTGGGAAATACGAATCGGCTGGCCAAACAAAAAAGTGATGTGTATATCTTAAAGGAAGCCCATGTACCCACGGCATTGGTCGAAGTCGGCTTCATATCCAATCCGGAAGAGGCGAGACTACTTGCCGGTGAAAGCTACCAGAAGAAAATAGCCGCAGCGATTTACCTCGGTTTATTGCAGTTTTATGCCGGCAAAGGGGCACCCCCATTATCTGACCACTAATGTGATATAATAGGGAAGAAATCGCTTTCGATCGAGGTGTTCTTTTGCCATGTTAACGACAGCACAAATCTTAGATGCATTAAAAGAAGTGAAAGATCCTGAGATAAATAGAAGTCTGGTTGAGTTAAATATGGTTCGCAATATTGAGATCAAGGGGACCCGTGTTTCACTCGATCTGATTCTGACTGTTCAAGGTTGTCCACTCAAGTTTAAGATCCAAGAGGATGTAGAAGAAGCATTGAAAAGGTTGGGAGCCACCGAAGTGGACGTTCGGTTTGGTGCGATGACTGATGAAGAACGCAGAAAGCTTTCGGAATCATTGCGTCAGCCCAGCGAAGCGCAGGTGCCGCCACTGTTGTCCAAAGAGTCGAAAACCGCTTTTATCGCGATTGCCAGCGGCAAAGGCGGTGTGGGTAAATCGACGGTTACAGTTAACTTGGCTGTCGCCCTGGCTCGGGAAGGCAAAAAGGTGGGGATCGTCGACGCCGATATCTATGGCTTCAGTGTGCCAGATATGATGGGGATTGAGCAACGCCCTGTGGTGATTGATCAAACCATCTTGCCAGTTGAACGGTTTGGTGTGAAAGTCATGTCCATGGGCTTCTTCGTTGAGGATAACGCACCCGTCGTATGGCGTGGACCCATGCTTGGAAAGATGTTGCGCAATTTTTTCAGTGAAGTGCATTGGGGAGAACTGGATTATCTGCTCTTAGACTTGCCTCCTGGGACGGGGGATGTGGCTTTGGATGTTCATCAGTTGATTCCGCAAAGCAAGGAAATCCTGGTGACGACCCCACACGCCACCGCCGCCTTTGTCGCGGCCCGGGCAGGGGCGATGGCGCTTCATGCCACCAAACATGAATTGCTTGGCGTTATAGAAAATATGGCTTGGTACCAAAACAAATACGGTGAGCACGAATATGTGTTCGGGCGCGGCGGTGGCGAAAAGCTGGCGAAGGAATTGAATATTGAATTGTTGGCGCAAATTCCTTTAGGCGCCCCGGACAATGACAATGTGGATGATCCCAACTTCGCTCCCTCCATTTATGATGCTGATCACTTCATTGGCAAAATCTATTCAGAGTTAGCGCGCAAATTGATTCAAAAAGTGCCTGTGCAAGGTTAAAGCAAAAAGGCTACTGAGCCATCGATTCAGTAGCCTTTGTTATTATGATCCGCCGCCGCCTACACCGCCACCGCCGCCTCCGCCGCTACCTCCGCCGCCACTTTCTCCTCCGCCTTCACCGCCGTCACTGCCTTGCTTCTGTTTACCTCCCTGTTGCACTTTCTTGGCGAGTTTTTCCTGAATGCTTGGGACGGAGATCAGCTCTTCCATGAGCTTTTGCACTTCCTTGCGGGCTTGCTGGCTTTTCAACAATTGGATCAGGTGTTGGGAAAACTGCGGATCCTTTAAGAGATCCAATATCATTTTCTGGTACTCTGGGTCTTTCATCATCGTTTTGAGCAGTTTTTTCTGTTGCTCTTCGGTGGCTTTATATAATCCGGCGGTCACTTCTTCTTTTTGAAAGATCTTCTCCCAGTCCTTCTTGGTTTTTTCATCCGTTAAGGACTTGGTCAAGACCTTTTCCATCTCTTGCGAGTCAATCGTGACCTTTTGTTTGAACGAAGGGTCTGTCATCACATCTTCCAGCATTTTCTTGCCTTCTGTTGTGTGCAGAACGTCTAAAGTGATCTCTTTGATTTTTTGGTAATCCGGTTCTTGTGGTTGAGATTGGTTGTTGCTGCATGAAATGAGAAAAAGACCGATGATGATCGGGGTTATCCATTTTAAGCGCTGCATAAGGTGTTCTGCCTCCGTTTCCAAGGGTACCTACTTTTAATATGGAATGGCGGGAATTGTTTTATGCAGAGAAAAGAGCCGTCCACTTTCACAGGCAAAATGATTTTGATACAATCGAGAAGAGGAAATCGAACAGGAGAGACGGCAATGACACTTAAAAAACTTTTTTATTGGTTTTGGTCTACCCTTGTGCTGGGTGGAGTCACAGCGGTGGTCCTCGCTTTTGTCCTGGAAGCGATGGCGGGGCAGAAGATGTTTGGCGACATAACAAAACAACTGCTATTGAGTTTGACCCTGGCGGCGGTGGCCGAATTAGGGTTCTTTGCATATTTGGTCTTTAACTTCTTGGCGAAGGGGCTGATTCGCCATAAACTGGGTTACGATGTGACGATGTTGGTCCTCACGGTGATCATCCTGGGGAACTTAGTCTATCTCAATACCGTCAAATTCAGCGGGGAAAGTTTTTGGTTGCACTTATTGATTCCGTTCATCATTCTCTTAACGGCTTTAATCGTGGCCAAACTGAAAGAAAAATGGACCAATGCCTCAGCTTATATTCCCACGTTGTTCTTTATGGTCGTGGCCACCATTCTTGAGGCGATTCCGTCGATCAACTCCAAAGCGGGGGAAATCCCGTTGTTGATCATTTTTCATAGCGTGGTTGTGCTGTTGGTATGCAATGCTTGGCAGATTCTTCAGTTGCACCGTTGGCTCAAGCCGACGGCAAAACCTCAACAAACCACATCCGCATAAGAAACCGACAAACCAGTTTCCCAAAAGTCAGGAAACTGGTTTGTCCGCTTTCATGTCCGATTGGAAGTGGGTTACAATATTAATCAACAGCCTTCATCTTCACCTCTGAGCCGGCAATCAACTCAGAGACGGTAACGAACTCATATCCTTGTTTGCGCAAAGAGTCAATGATCACAGGCAAAGCTTCATGGGTTTGCCGGCAGGAATCGCTGGCATGCATGAGAATGATATCGCCAGGGTGAGTCCGTTTGAGAACGCGGTTCACGATTTTTTCCTTGCCGGGGTTCATCCAGTCAAGCGAATCGGTATCCCATTGGATCGTTTTATATCCCATCTCATTCGCGATGCGCAACACGCGCTTGTCAAAATCGCCATTCGGGAAGCGAATGAGCTTCGGTTTTTTGCCTGTGACTTCCGTCAAGATGTGGTCAGCTTTGCCGATTTGCGTGCGGATCTGCTCTTCATTGTATTGGCTGTAATTGTCGTGCCGATGGCCGTGGCTTCCAATTTCAAAACCCATGTCGACAATCCGTTTGACTAAATCGGGATGGCTTTCAGCCCACGGGGAAGAAAGGAAGAACGTGGCTTTTTTTAACCCCTTTTGCTCCAATACATCCAATATCGGACCGGTTCGTTCCTCTCCCCAACTAATGTCAAACGTGAGGGCCACCTGTTTTTTCTCCGTATCTACACTGTAGATGGCTGAGGGACCCGGATCGATGGGGAAGAACACTTGAATGTTTTTATTTTCCGCATAGAAGACTCCGATGGCGAAAAACATGGCTAAGATGATGAAAAAACTGCTTTTTAGGCGTTTCGCAGATAAGACAAGGAACAAATTCATCTATGACCCTCCCAGTCAGAACCTCTTACTAACAATCTATGCCGATGGACGAGGGTTATGATTGAATCTCATAAAGCTAAGGAGTGGATGCCATGAGGACATGGTTGGTGGCGATCAAGGAAGAAGGCAGGTATATCGGCATCGCGACGATCGTATTCCTTACCAGTGCCATTGCCGGTTTTGTCAATGGGGAAGCCATATTGCAAAGCCTCAAACAGATGGGGATCATGAAACAACTGGAGCAAGTGGTGAGCTCGATCAGCAAGAACCCCACTTTTTTTAACGCCTTTTCCACCATATTTGTTAATAACTTGTTTGCCTCGTTAAAAATGATCGCGTATGGCTTGTTATTGGGGATTATCCCGTTTATGGCCATGTTGACTAACGGAATGCTCCTTGGTGTACTATTAGATTCGGCGGCTGAGACCAGCGGGAGGCATCCGTTAACCATATTGGTTACGCAAATTTTGCCGCACGGGTTGCTTGAGTTGCCAGCCACGATATTGGCGGCAGCCGTCGGGATTCGTTTGGGGATGGCCGGTTGGCGCTGCTTGTTTTCCGGGAAGTTACCAGAGCGGCGTGAAGCGTCTGTCCAAGAGTGGAAAGGCATTCGGATGCGCTTGCCGAAATTGATCATCATCATCGCGATTTTCTTGGCGATTGCCGCAATGATTGAATCGGTTCTTATCCTATCTGGCACGCAATAAAGGAGGTTTCATTGATGAAAGTCGATATTCAATGGAAAGGCGATATGCATTTTAAAACAGAGACCCCTTCCGGCCATACCATTTCCCTTGATGCCGCGCAAGAAGTGGGAGGGCACAATATCGGACCGCGCCCAACCGAGGTGCTTCTGTCCGCGGTAGGGACATGTTCCGGGATTGATATTGTTGAGATTTTGCGCAAAATGCGTTTGGATGTGGAGTCTTTTGCGATGGAAGTGAACGGTGAACGCGCAGATGAATACCCACGCCGTTTCACACATGTTCATATGCATTATCGGTTAACCGGGGATTTGCCGGAAGACAAAGTGCGCCGCGCGGTGGAGCTGTCCGTGGAGAAATATTGCTCCGTGTCCAACTCCCTCAACGCCAAAGTGACGGCAAGTTTTGAGATCAATGGGCAACGGTTTGACATGGAGTAAGTGTTGCAAGGGCGATCCATTTAGGGGAATCGCTCTTCCTTTATTTTATTTTGAATCTGCTGTTGACATTAATTTGGGCCTGTGGTAACATAACAAATGTCGCCGCGAGAGAGCGGTGAATTGAAAAATGAAGTGTTCCTTGAAAACTAAAGAGTGAACGTGACCTGTCAATTCGATGTGACACTTTGTGTGTTACCAATGAGCATAGACTCAAACCTCAAGTCTGGCGCCAAAGCGCCAAGACCTTTAACGGAGAGTTTGAT